>NZ_JBMKJG010000004.1:0-255696 GCF_049237765.1 Enterobacter cloacae complex sp. SHL021
TTAACGAGATGAAAAAGCTGGGAAAAGAGTACAGTAATATGGTCATGGTGGCATGACCATATTACTGGGGATCCCTCAGCCCACAGGGAGAGGGTACAAACATTAAAAACGGCAACCAGGTTGCCGTTTTGCTTTTACCTCGCCACCCGGCTTTCTTTTAGCGATCAAGCCACTCAGCAACTTCTTCGTACGTCCCGCGATACACAATCTTCTCCGCTTTCTTCTCCAGCTGATAGCCGTACATCGGGTCGTAATAATCTCTGAGCAGCGGCGCAAGCCAGTTAAAGTGTGCGTCAGTACTGCCAGAGCGTTGTTGTTCCAGCAGTGCGGAATCTAACAGCGCGGTGAATTCCGCATAACGCTGCAGCCCCAGACGGCGGCGAATGGCGAACAGGCCGTGGTGCAGATACTCGCTATACTCCTTCCAGCCCGCCTCTTCGCCGTAGGCGGCAGAAAAATCGGCCCACATATGGTCGAAATACTCTTCACGCAGGCGCTCAAGACGAATGTCAAACGGATCCTCTACCACCACGATAGGGGCTTCGGCCATCCGGTCGCGCAGGCATTCCGGCAGATGGTTAGAGCCAATCATCCTGCCCTCATCCTCCAGCACCCAACGTGCAGCATCTTTTTTCAACAGCTCGACGGCCAGATGATTTTCAAAGCTTGCCTGGGAAAGCTGTGGCGTCAGCGTGCGGCCAAACGATGAGCCGCGATGGTGGGCCAGCCCTTCCAGATCGATCCCCTGCGCGTGCTGCTTCACCAGCAACGTTTTACCGTTTCCGGTACAGCCGCCGATAAGCACCATCGGTTTTTGTGACTGCTTAATAGTGACCTGAATCGCCGTCTGACGCAGGGCTTTATAGCCGCCGCGGATCAGCGGGTAATCCACGCCAGCCTCTTTCAGCCAGGCCTGCGTGATATGCGAGCGCTGTCCGCCGCGCGCACAGCAGATAAAGCCCTCAGGTCGGGCAAGACAGGCTTCGCGCCAGGCGTTGATCCGGGCCTCCCGCGTGTCGCCGTTCACCAGACTATGGCCGAGCGCCAGCGCAGCGTCGGGCCCCTGGCGTTTGTAGCAGGTCCCCACGGCGGCGCGTTCGTCGTCGTTCATTAAAGGCAGGTTGATTGCCGCAGGCATCGCACCCTGCGCAAATTCGATCGGCGCGCGAACGTCAATCAAAGGGGGATCGGACGCGAGTATCGCGCGATAATCCGTTCCATCGTTCATGGTTATTCCAGAAATCAAAACAGCAATGGAGGGGGATTTTACGCGCGTGAGGAGAGGCCGGGGAAGGGGAAGATCAACTCCCCGGCAATTATCGCTTATTTGAGCTTTGATTGCGCCCAGACAATCCCGCTTGCGTATTCCGGCGGCAGGAGAGGGATCATCGCTTCCAGGGTAGCGCTCAGGCGGCCTGCGTCGCTGTCGTTCAGGTTCAGGTGACCCACTTTACGCCCCGGACGAACCTCTTTGTCGTACCAGTGCAGGTGCACCAGCGGCAGCTTCAGCCAGTCGTAGTTCAGATCGGTACCGATCAGGTTGATCATCACTGAAGGGCTGTTAACCACCGGCTGCGGCAGCGCCAGGTCAGTAATGGCGCGCAGGTGCAGCTCAAACTGGCTGATTGATGCGCCGTTTTGCGTCCAGTGACCGCTGTTGTGAACGCGCGGTGCCAGTTCGTTGATCAGCAGACCAGACGGCGTTACAAAACACTCCATCGCCATCACGCCCACATAACCCAGTTCATGCATAATGGCCGAGAGCATCTCTTCCGCCTGGGCCTGCTGTTCAGCATTGGCCTGCGGGAAGGCGACGCTGGTGCGTAAGATCCCGTCCTGATGCAGGTTATGGGTCAGAGGATAAAATACGGTACGCCCGTCGTGGCCGCGAGCGCCAACCAGCGACACTTCACCGCTGAAATTGATGCCCTGCTCAACGATGCACTCTCCGTAGCACTCTTCCGGCAGTTCGGCGATTTCGTGCGCGCGCAAACGCCACTGTCCGCGGCCGTCATAACCGCCGACGCGACGCTTTACAATCGCAAGTTCGCCCAGCATTGCGAAGACATCGTTCCACTCGCTTTTATCAGACAGCAACTGCCACGGCGCGGTGGCCAGTCCGAGCTTGTCGAACAGCTGTTTTTGCGTCAGACGGTCAGCAATGATTGGGAACACGTCGCGGTTTACAAAAGCGTTATGGCGCGCCAGTTCGCGGGTCAGCGCGGTTTCCGGCCAGCGTTCAATCTCAGCGGTAATGACGCTCTGGTGGAACGGCACGGCTTCGGGTTCGGCATCCAGACCGACCGGCCAGACGGCAATGCCCAGCGGTTCACCGGCCTGGCGCAGCATGCGGCCTAACTGACCGTTACCGAGGACGCAAACCTGCTTCATGCCGCACCCCGCGGGTCCGGGTTGTCCAGCACTTCGTCGGTCTGGGCTTTACGCCAGTCCGCCAGACGCTGATGTAAGGCTTTATCGTGCGTCGCCAGGATCTGCGCCGCCAGCAGAGCCGCGTTTGCTGCGCCTGCTTTGCCGATGGCCAGCGTACCCACAGGAATGCCACGCGGCATCTGCACGATGGAGTAAAGGCTGTCGACACCGCTCAGTGCGGCGCTCTGCACCGGAACACCCAGTACCGGCACCAGCGTTTTGGCGGCAATCATGCCCGGCAGATGTGCTGCGCCACCCGCACCAGCAATGATCACCTCGTAACCGTTCTCTTGCGCGCTTTCGGCAAAGCTGAACAGTTTATCCGGCGTGCGGTGTGCGGAAACCACTTCAACGTGGTGAGGAACATTCAGGATTTCAAAGATTTCGGCGGCGAACTGCATGGTAGCCCAGTCGCTTTTGGACCCCATCACGATGGCGACACGCGCCGGATTATTGCGGGAAGACATGCGTCTTAAAACTCCTGTGGTGCGAAACACACTGCTTTCGAGGGCACAGAGAATAGCATGTAATACGGGCAAGGAAAACGGTTGCGCGGTTAAAAACCGAGCCGTTGTGGTGCGCGGGAATAACAAAACAGACCGCATTCAGGCGGTCTGTTTTGAGAGGTTACTGAAGATCCCCTGCGGTCAGGTTCTCTTTGTCGAATGTGTGGCTGACATCGATATGATTCACCATGCTGGTGTCGATATTCGAGCCGGCTTCCGGTACACAGAAGCCATTCTCTGCTGCCATCGCGCCAGTGGACAGTCCAGCGGCCAGCAGCAGGGCACTTACGATGCTGATTTTTTTCATTCTCTTTCCTTCCTCATCGTCTTGTCGCTGTCGCGGATCTACTGGCGGCACGGCAAACGGCGATCTTATTTAGTCAGTTCTGCAGTCATGTGCACGCGGTTATTGAACTGTGCGCTGGTGATTTTGTAAGACGCGCCCTGTTCAGCAGCCTGAGCGGCAATTTTCGCTTCTGCACGATCCAGGGTTGAGGCTGTCGCGCTAACGCTTTGTGCGAAAGAACCGAAAGAGATCAGAGACAGAGCGGCAACTGCAACGAAAGTTTTGATAGATTTCATGGTCGTAATCCTTAAGTGTTTTGTTTGGGATAGGGCGTGTTGCCCTGATGTGATAAATGATAGGCCGACCACGGGCTGATTAAAATCGAAACAATTTGCCGATATCGTTCAAAAAAATAGAATGAGTTTTGCGGGGGAGATTAAAACGGGAAAGCGATCAGTTCCACACCTTCAGGCGTGACTTTCACCATCGATCCTTCGCTATGCCACGCGCCCAGTACCACACGGTGAGCCGGTTCGCCGTTGGCGACCAACGTATGCACGTCGGGACGGTGGGTATGACCGTGGATCAACCACTGGACGTGGTGTTTCTCCATCATGTTGACCACTGCCTGCGGGTTGACGTCCATGATGGTCATTGACTTGCTGCTGTTGGCGGCTTTACTGCCCGCGCGCATTCTGGCGGCGATACGGTTACGGACAAACAGCGGCAGGGCAAGGAACACCTTTTGGATCCACGGGGTGTGGACTTTCGCGCGAAACGCCTGATAGCCGGTATCGTCCGTACAGAGCGTGTCACCGTGCATGATCAGGACTTTTCGACCATAGAGGTCAAGCACCTGTTCTTCTGGCAGCAGCGTCATGCCGCTTTCGCGGGCGTAGCGAGGGCCGACCAGAAAATCGCGGTTGCCGTGAATGAAGTAGCAGGGAACGCCGGAGGTGACCAGCGCGTGAATGGCGGCAGCCATTTCACGGTGCAGCGGGTTAGGGTCGTCGTCGCCGATCCAGGCTTCAAACAGGTCGCCAAGGATGTAAAGCGCGTCGGCGTGTCTGGCTTCACCCGCTAAAAAACGCAGAAAACCGGCGGTGATCGCCGGTTCTTCTGTTTGCAGGTGCAAATCTGCAATAAAGAGTGTCGCCACGAATTACTCGCTGACGGTCACGCTGGTAATCACAACGTCTTCTTTTGGAACGTCCTGGTGCATGCCGCTGCGGCCGGTGGAAACGGCTTTGATCTTGTCGACCACGTCCATGCCTTCAACCACTTCTGCGAATACGCAGTAGCCCCAACCCTGCAGGCTTTCGCCGGAGAAGTTCAGGAAGTCGTTGTCAGCCACGTTGATGAAGAACTGCGCGGTGGCAGAGTGAGGTGCCTGAGTACGCGCCATCGCCAGCGTGCCGCGGGTGTTTTTCAGGCCGTTATTGGCTTCGTTTTTGATCGCTTCTTTTGTTTCTTTCTGCTTCATACCCGGTTCAAAACCGCCGCCCTGGATCATAAAGCCGTTGATCACACGGTGGAAAATGGTGTTGTTGTAGAAACCTTCGCGGCAGTAGTCCAGGAAGTTTTTAACTGTTTCAGGCGCTTTGTCATCAAAGGTTTTGATTACGATATCGCCATGATTAGTGTGGAAAGTAACCATTTTTGCATCCTGTTCCGTTATTGTGGTACGTCGACCCGCGTTCGGGCCAGATATAGGGGCCTGTTATAGCATAACCACAGGATGCGATCACCTTGCATTGTGTGCTGCTTCGGGTTTGAATTACGGGTAGAATACCCGGTTTTCGTCCACACACGTGTTTACATGGAATCTTCGATGTTAAAAATCTTTAATACAATGACGCGCCAGAAAGAGGAATTTAAACCTATCCATGCCGGGGAAGTCGGCATGTACGTGTGTGGTATTACGGTTTACGATCTCTGTCATATCGGCCATGGTCGTACCTTTGTCGCATTCGATGTCGTGTCGCGTTACCTGCGTTTCCTCGGGTATAACCTGAAGTACGTGCGTAACATCACCGATATTGACGACAAAATCATCAAGCGCGCTAATGAAAATGGCGAAAGCTTTGTCGCGCTGGTGGATCGTATGATCGTTGAGATGCACAAAGATTTCGACGCGTTAAACATTTTGCGCCCGGACAGCGAGCCGCGTGCGACCCACCATATTCATGAAATTATCGAGATCACGGAAAAGCTGATTGAACGCGGCCACGCATACGTTGCGGACAATGGCGACGTGATGTTCTCAGTGCCAACCGATCCTACCTACGGCTCGCTTTCCCGTCAGGATCTTGACCAACTGCAGGCTGGCGCCCGCGTTGACGTGGTTGACGTGAAGCGTAACCCAATGGACTTCGTGCTGTGGAAGATGTCCAAAGAGGGCGAACCAAGCTGGCCATCTCCATGGGGAGAAGGGCGTCCGGGCTGGCACATTGAGTGCTCGGCGATGAACTGCAAACAGCTGGGCAAACATTTTGACATTCACGGCGGCGGTTCAGACCTCATGTTCCCGCACCACGAAAACGAAATCGCGCAGTCCACCTGTGCGCACGGCGGCGAGTATGTGAACTACTGGATGCACTCCGGGATGGTGATGGTTGACCGCGAGAAGATGTCTAAATCGCTGGGCAACTTCTTCACCGTGCGTGACGTGCTGAAGTATTACGATGCGGAAACCGTACGTTACTTCCTGATGTCGGGCCACTACCGCAGCCAGCTGAACTACAGTGAAGAGAACCTGAAACAGGCACGCTCTGCGCTGGAGCGTCTGTACACTGCGTTGCGCGGTACCGACAAGTCCGTGGAGGCCGCGGGCGGCGAGGCGTTTGAGGCCCGCTTTGTTGAGGTGATGAACGATGATTTCAACACCCCGGAAGCCTACTCGGTGCTGTTCGATATGGCGCGTGAAGTCAACCGCCTGAAGACAGAAGATATGGCGGCGGCGAATGCGCTGGCTTCTCACCTGCGTAAACTCTCTTCCGTGCTTGGCCTGCTGGAACAGGAGCCGGATACCTTCCTGCAGAGCGGTGCGCAGGCGGATGACGGTGAAGTGGCAGAGATTGAAGCGCTGATTAACGCGCGTCTCGAAGCCCGTCAGGCGAAAGACTGGGCGGCAGCGGATGCGGCGCGCAATCGCCTGACCGAGATGGGGATCATCCTGGAAGATGGCCCACAGGGGACCACCTGGCGCCGTAAGTAATTTTCCCCTCACCCTAACCCTCTCCCACAGGGAGAGGGGATTGTTAGGTGTTCTCCCTGTCCCTATGGGAGAGGGCCGGGGTGAGGGCATCAGCGTGCACGCTTTCGCCACCACAACAACCCCATCAGCACCACTCCCGGCAGCCACACCCACAGCAGTTCAGAGATAATCACCTGATGCCCGTACGGCGTGGTATAGCGCGACAGGGCAAACGGGGCGACCTTAATCACCTGCCACGGCGCAAAGAAGCGTTCATCTGACCACGGCCACAGCCAGCCGACGCCCTTGCCGCCGGTGGTGACGGAATCGAGCAGGCTGTGCGACAGCAGCGACACGGTTAAAAACAGCCAGCAGCGCGTCAAACTTGCCCTGAACCATCGTCGCCCGACCAGTACGCAGAGTATCGGCACCACGAAGGCAAACAGCAGTGAATGGGTAAAGCCGCGATGGCCGAAAACATTGCCGTAAGCAACGCCGAACTTAAACGCCAGCACGTCGGCATCGGGCAGCATCGCGAGCACGACACCGGCGAAAAGCAGGCGGGGAGGAATAACCCGGGTTCCCAGGCCTAAGCCCAGGCAAAGCGGAACAGCAGCGTGAGTGATAACGGTAGGCATCGTAATTTTCCATGACAAATCATGGGAATATAGCAGCGATTTCGCTGAAACTGACCTGTGCTAAATTCCGATTTTTACGCCGATTCCCGCGCGATAAGCTGGCCGGAGAGGGTAATGCGCTGCGTCTGCAGCTCTGGCTCTTTCAGCTTACGGATGATAAGACCCGCCGCCTGGCGGCCTGTCTCGTCACTTGCGGAGGAGACATAGGTAAACGACGGCGAGGTCAGGTTGACGTGCAGCATATCTTCAAAGCCCACCAGCGCGACCTGCTGCGTCAGAAACACGTCTTTTCCCACGGTACGGCCCACCTGATGAATGCCGCTAATGCAGCCGATCATCGCATCCGGTGAATGGCAGAGCAGGGCGGTAATGGTGTTGTTTTTCTCAAGCAGCTGGCGGGTCGCCATTGCGGCGGCTTGCGTGTCATCGCTGCAGGCCGGGGAGCTTTCATCGCGCCACACCAGCCCGTTCTGGGTCATTGCGCTGCGAAATCCAAGCAGGCGCTGCTCGCGAATAAGGCAGCCTTCCCGTCCGCCAATGTAGGCGATGTTGCGGTGCCCGCGCTCGATAAGATAGCGCGCGGCCAGGTTTGCCGCCTGGCGGTTATCGCGCATCACCAGGTTGCATTTTTCATCCAGCAGAGACTGCGAGACCACCACCAGCGGCAGCGGGCACTGGCGGATCTGCTCCGGCAGGGTTGAGGAGCGCGTATCCGACGCGAGATAGAGCACGCCCGCCACGCCCTGTTGCTTAAAGGAGAGCAGGGTGCGCTCTAAATGCTCCCGATCGTTCAGCGGCTGGCCGAGAAAAACCATATAGCCCTGCTTCTCCAGCTCCTGGACGATACTCGCCATGACTTTGATGGAAAAACTGTCGCTGAAATCACGCAGGATCAGGCCGATCAGGTTGGAGGTGTTGGCGCGAAGGTTAGCAGCGGCAACGTTATGAACATAGCCCAGCGTCGTGATGGCGGCATTGACCTTCTCGATCGTTGCTTCGGAGATTTTCCCTTTCTGGCGCAGCACCAGCGATACGGTAGAGACCGACACACCCGCGTGCTTTGCGACATCAATGATGCTGACTTTCTTCAAAACCGCTCCCTGAAATTTACCGATTATCAGCCAGATACGACACGTCTCTCAGCCTACAGGAGACGTGTCGTTCCGGCATCTTATTATTTGCCAATCATGGTGGACATGGTCTGGGCGATAAACTGTGCTCTGGCACCGAAAATCACCTGAATTCCGTTATCACCCACGAAGACCACGCCGCGTGCGCCGAGTCCGTTCAGGCCATCTTTATCCACCGCATCACTTTTTGCCACTTCCAGGCGCAGACGGGTAATACAGGAGCCAACGGAGTCGATGTTGTGCGCACCGCCCAGCAGGGTAATGATTTCGGTGGCGAGTTCAGAATCGGATTTATCATCCGCGCTGGCGGTCACTTCGGTACGGCCCGGCGTTTTCACGTCAAAGCGACGGATCACGAAACGGAAGGTGAAGTAATAAATCAGGCCCATCGGAATACCAATGATAATGGCATTGAGGAAGTTGGTCTGATAGCCGTTGAATGAGGGCAGGATCCCGAACGACAGATAATCGATAAAGCCTGCCGAGAACGACTTGGCGATATGGGCGTGTAGCAGATACATGGTCATGTACGCCAGGCCCGCCATAATGGCGTTAAAGACGTAGAGGATCGGCGCGACGAAGATGAAAGTGAACTCCACCGGCTCGGTGATCCCCGTCAGGAAGCAGGTGAGTGCCGCAGAGAACAGAATACCGGCCGCGATTTTTTTATTTTTGGTATGCGCTTCATGATACATCGCCAGACACGCCGCAGGCAGGGCAAACAGCATCAGCGGGAATTCACCCTGCATGAACTTACCGGCGTTCTGGTAGGTGTCGCTGCTGAAGGATTTCACCCCTTCTTCCAGCATCTTGAACCAGATGGTCTGGTCGCCGTGGATCACCTGGCCCGCCTGAGTGGTGTAATCACCAAATGAATACCAGAAAGAGGGATACCAGATATGGTGCAGACCGAGCGGGATGAGGGCGCGTTCGACCAGACCGAAGATAAAGGTTGAGGCGGCCTGATTATCGCCGTTCACCACCACGGAGAGCGCGTCGATGCCTGCCTGAATGTGTTGCCAGACGTAGGGTAGCAGCAGGCCGAGCAGGAACGAGAGAAACGCCGTGGCAATCGCCACAAAGCGTTTGCCGGAGAAGAAGCCAAGGAACTCCGGCAGCTGCATGGTGTGGAAACGGTTATAGCACCACGCCGCCAGAATACCGCAGATAAGCCCGCCAAAGACGCCCATCTGCAGCGTCGGGATGCCGACCACCATAGCGTATTTGCCGCCCTGAGAGGCCATTTCCGGCGTAATGCTCAGCACGGTACTGATGGTGATATTGGTAACAAACACCGAGACGGCGGCAGACAGTGCGGCAATGCCGGATTCCGATGCCAGACCCACGGCGGAGCCAATGGCAAACAGCATGGGCAGGTTATCAAAGATAACCCCACCCGCGTTCATCATCAGCGGCAGGTGAAACTTATCGCCAAAGGCCAGCAGCAGGCCCGCAGCGGGAAGCAATGAAATTGGCAGCATTAAGGCGCGACCAATCATCGATAACTTAGACAGCGATTTAACAAACCCTGATATCAGACTCATGCTGATTTCCCCCGAGAAGCGCTTTTTTTGGCGCTGTTATTGTAAGTAGAACGTTTTAGTAGAACGTTTTAGTAGAACGTTCTACTTATCGTGGGCAAAGCGTGAAAAACGCGCAACACAATTTTCACTTTTCAACAGATGAAATAGTGATTATTTGAAGTTGATCGATAATTAACCGTGATAGGTGTGCGGGGATTGTTATCCCCTCTCCCGGCCGGGAGAGGGTTAGGGTGAGGGCATCAGACGGCTCAGGCCGTAACGGTCACGCTCTGGCCGTCAAAGCTGACGGTCTGACCGGCAACAATCTTGCAGCGCTTACGCGTTTCTACCACGCCGTCGACGAAAACCAGCCCGTCGGCAATGGCAATCTTGGCCTGCGCACCGCTCTCGCTCCAGCCTTCCAGCTTCAGCAGATCGCACAGCTCAACGTGTGGATGTTTACCTAATGAAAATGTCGCCATGTTACGCGTCCTCTACGTCGTGATACTCCTCGCATGCCTGCAAGGTATTCTGAATCAGGGTTGCTACGGTCATCGGGCCTACGCCGCCCGGTACCGGGGTGATGTAAGAGGCACGCGCTGCGGCATCTTCATAAACCACGTCGCCAACCACTTTGCCGTTTTCCAGACGGTTAATCCCGACGTCCACGACAATCGCCCCTTCCTTAATCCATTCCCCGGGAATGAAGCCCGGCTTACCGACCGCGACGATCAGCAGATCGGCATTCTCGACGTGATGACGCAGGTTTTTGGTGAAGCGGTGGGTCACGGTGGTGGTGCAACCGGCCAGCAGCAGCTCCATGCTCATCGGACGGCCCACGATGTTGGAGGCGCCAATCACTACGGCGTTCAGACCGTAGGTGTCGATGTTATAACGCTCCAGCAGCGTCACGATGCCGCGCGGGGTGCAGGGACGCAGGCGAGGCGCGCGCTGGCACAGACGGCCAACGTTATACGGGTGGAAACCGTCCACGTCTTTATCCGGCGCGATACGCTCCAGTACCTTCACGTTGTCGATGCCTGCCGGCAGCGGCAGCTGGACCAGAATACCGTCGATCTCTTTATCGGCATTCAGGGTGTCAATAAGTTCCAGCAGTTCTGCTTCGGTGGTGGTTTCTGGCAAATCGTAAGAGCGGGAGACGAACCCCACCTCTTCACACGCTTTGCGTTTGCTGCCGACATAAATCTGCGATGCCGGGTTGCTACCAACCAGCACAACGGCAAGCCCTGGTGCGCGAAAACCAGCCGCTTTACGCGCCTTCACTTTTTCCGCGACCTCAGAGCGCACCTGCTGCGCAATCGTTTTACCGTCAATAATCTTTGCTGCCATCAGAGAGAAGATTCCGTCTGTAACGTTTGAAAGGGGGGATGGCCTGTATTTTGTCAGAAGCGAGCGCCGCTGTCAGTCACCCTTTGCGAGTTTTCCTCCGGCGGGCGTAAAGACCCTTCTCGGGTGATGGTCAATTTCTTAGGCGGGATTAGGATGTGACCTGGTAAAATGGCAGCGTTTTGACATATTTAAAAATAGTTTCCTGAGCTACTTTGTCTCCTCCGAAATAAGCTTTCAATTTTTCAATTGAACATATTTCTTATTCCCGATAATTCGCGGGAAGGGTTATTTACATTTTAAAGGAATAGACATGAAACTCAGCAACATTGCTTCTACTGTTATTGCTTCACTGGCCCTGGTCGCGGGTGCCGCTCACGCTGCCGATCCGGTTACGCCAGTTTCCGTAAATGGCGGTACCGTGCATTTTAAAGGTGAACTGGTTAATGCTGCATGTTCAGTAAATACCGATTCTTCCGAGCAGACTGTTAATCTCGGTCAGTACCGTACCGCGAAATTCACCAAAGTGGGTGATACCACCACCAATATTCCATTCACCATCGAACTGAACGATTGCGATCCGCTGGTGGCGAAAACGGCTGCTGTGGCGTTCACCGGTCAGATCGACGCAACTGACAAAACCCTGCTGGCAGTGACTTCCGGTAGCAACGACAACACCGCGAAAGGTGTTGGTATCGAGATCCTCGACAGCAAATCCAGCGTTCTGACGCCAGACGGTGCCACCTTCTCTGCTGCGCAGAACCTGATCCAGGGCACCAACACCCTGAACTTCAGCGCGCGTTATAAAGCCACTGCTGCGACCACTGAACCAGGTCAGGCAAACGCTGACGCCACATTCGTTATGAAATACGAATAATTCCTCCGTACAGGGATGTTTTGGCCTCAGGGATGAGGCCCGTCATACGCTCAGGCCAGGAACGAAGGATGACAAGGACAGGAACACTACTGCTGTTAACCCTTGCGATGGCTTCCCAGGCATTCGCCCATACGGTGGTGATTGACGGCGGCAAAGTACACCTCCGGGGTGAACTGGTGAACGGTGGCTGCGCCGTGGCGCCAGACAGCCAGAATATGCGCATCGATATGGGACAATACCGGACCAACTCGTTTTCCGGGGTGGGCAGTTTTTCCACCGTAAATGTGCCTTTTACCGTGCGGCTGCTGGATTGCAGCGTGGATGTCTCACGCACCGTCGGGATCCAGTTCCAGGGCATCACGCCCGCGGAAGACCCGCAGGTTTTTCTGGCAACATCGCGCCCCGGTGAAACACCCATCAGCAGCGGGGTGGGGCTGGCTCTCTTTGACGAACAGCAGCGTCAGATAATCCCCAACGCTACCGCGGTCAGCTGGCTGCCCATTGATACCCGCGAGCTTGCGTTTCATTTTAGCGCCCGATATCGGGCTATTTCCGAACACCTTGTGCCAGGCAATATTCAGTCGGATGTCTGGTTTACGTTGATTTATCCATAACACCTGCGAACACATTATTAAAGGTACGGTTTTGATGAATACCCTAATTAAACCAGGACTGATTTTATCGTTTATTTTAATGATGGTTTCTGCAAGCGCGAATGCGTCCGGCGGTATTGCACTTGGTGCCACGCGCGTTATTTATCCGGCAGATGCTAAACAAACTTCACTGGCGATCACCAACAGTAACAAGCAAGAACGCTATTTAATTAACGCGTGGATCGAAAACGCAAACGGGCAAAAAGAAAAAACCTTTGCCGTCACGCCACCGCTGTTTGTCAGCGAGCCGGACAGCGAAAACACGCTGCGCATTATTTACGCCGGGCCTGCGTTGCCTGCCGATCGTGAATCGCTGTTTTACATGAACGTGAAAGCGATCCCGTCAGTGAACAAAGCCAAAACCGAAAACAACAACGTGCTGCAACTGGCCATCCTGTCGCGTATCAAGCTGTTTGTGCGCCCGAATAATCTGGCAATGCAGCCGGAAGAGGCGCTCTCTCAGCTGCGCTTTGAGCGCGTTGGCTCGCATCTGAAGATCAGCAACGCCTCACCGTATTACATCACGCTGGTCAATCTGAAGCTGGGCGGACAGACGCTGGATAACATCATGATTGCGCCAAAAAATTCGGCACAGCAGGCGCTGCCGGCTGGTGCGGGCGGTACGCTCTCCTGGCAGAGCGTCAATGACTACGGTGCCATTACTCCGGCGCGTAGCGTTAACCTGTGAGCAGAGTCAGGGCGATGAATAATCATCAATGGCGTTACTGCCCGGTTGCACTGGCGCTGATGGCAACGCTCTGGCCGCAGTCGGGCTGGAGCGAAAGCTACTTTAACCCGGCCTTTTTGTCCGACGATACCGCCAGCGTGGCGGATTTATCGCGTTTTGAACAAGGTCACCAGCAGGCACCCGGCGTGTATCGCGTGGATATCTGGCGTAACGATGAGTTTATCGCGACCCAGGACGTGCGCTTTGAGCAGGCCGACGATACGCCACCGGTGGCGGGCGGACTGGCGCCGTGCATCACACGTAAAATGCTGGAACGGTTTGGTGTTAACCTCGCCGTGTTTCCCGAGCTGGTAAAGGTGCAGGACGACACCTGTGTCCCGCTGGCGACAGCGATCCCCGGCAGTCTGGTCGCATTTAACTTCGCCTCGCAGCGTCTGAATATCAGCCTGCCGCAGGTGGCGATGCAGAACAGCGCCCGTGGCTATATCCCGCCTGAACAGTGGGATGAAGGGATCCCCGCCGCGCTGTTGAACTACAGCTTTACCGGCAACCGGGGAAGCGAGGATGACAGCTACTATCTGAACCTGCAGAGCGGGCTGAACTATGGCGCCTGGCGTTTACGCAATAACGGCGCCTGGCGTTATACGCAAAACAACGGTCAGCGGCACAGTAACTGGCAGAACATTGGCACCTGGGCGCAGCGCACCGTCATTCCGCTCAAAAGCGAGCTGGTGCTGGGCGACAGCAATACCGGCAATGATGTCTTTGACAGCGTCGGTTTCCGCGGCGGGCGGCTTTTCTCGTCCGACAGCATGTACCCGGACAGCCTGCAGGGCTATGCGCCAACCGTGCGCGGTATCGCCCGTACCCCGGCCAAAGTGGTTGTTCGCCAGAACGGCTATGTTATCTACCAGAGCTATGTCCAGCCTGGCGCGTTTGCCATTACCGATCTGAACCCTACCTCCTCAAGCGGCGATCTGGAAGTGACCGTAGAAGAGAAAGACGGCAGTCAGCAACGCTATACCGTGCCGTACTCCACCGTGCCGCTGTTGCAGCGTGAAGGTCGCTGGAAGTATGACCTCGTGGCCGGGGATTATCGCAGCGGTAACAGCGATCAGGACACGCCGTTCTTCACCCAGGGCACGCTGATTACCGGTCTGGCCAATGGTTACACGCTCTACGGCGGTACGCAGCTGGCGTCGCGCTATACCGCGGTGGCCATTGGCGCCGGGAAAAACCTCGGTGACTGGGGGGCGGTGTCGGTCGATATCACCCATGCCCGCAGCCAGCTGGCGGACGACAGCCGCCATGAAGGCCAGTCCCTGCGTTTCCTGTATGCAAAATCACTCAACGGATTCGGCACCAACTTCCAGCTGCTGGGCTATCGCTACTCCACGAAAGGGTTTTACACCCTGGATGATGTGGCCTGGCGTTCGATGGAAGGCTATCAGTATGCCGACAGCAAGGATGATGACGGCGTGCCGGACGTGCAGAGCTATCACAACCTGACGTGGAACAAAAAAGGGCGCTTCCAGCTCAATATCTCTCAGTCGCTGGGTGATTACGGCTCAGTCTATGTCTCCGGCAGCGAGCAGACCTACTGGGGCACCAGCCAGTCGAACCTCTGGTATCAGCTCGGCTATGCCGGAGGTGTAAAAGGGATCAACTACTCCCTGTCATGGTCGTGGAACAAGTCCGTCGGGATAGAGGGCACGGACCGGATCGCGTCCTTTAACGTCTCGGTGCCGTTCAGCCTCTTTACCCGTCAGGGATATCGCCGGGACAGCGCCATCGACCGCGCTTACGCCACGGCCTCAGCCAGCCGCAACAGCGACGGTGATACCAGCTGGCAAACCGGGGTCAGCGGCACCCTGCTGGAAGATCGCAACCTGAACTACAGCGTTACGCAGGGGCACACCAGCACCAACGGCTCAAGCGGTAGCGCCAGCGCAAACTGGCAGGCGACCTACGGCACGCTGGGGGTGGGCTACAACTACGCGCGCGATCAGCACGATCTCAACTGGCAGCTCTCCGGTGGGGTGGTGGGCCATGCCGACGGCGTCACCTTCAGCCAGCCGCTGGGCGACACTAACGTCCTGATCAAAGCGCCGGGAGCCTCGGGCGTCAGCGTGGAAAACCAGACCGGGGTGAAAACCGACTGGCGAGGCTACGCGGTCATGCCGTATGCCACCGTCTACCGCTATAACCGCGTGGCGCTGGATACCAACTCCATGAGTAACAACACCGACATCGAAAATAACGTCAGCAGCGTAGTACCGACCAAAGGTGCGCTGGTGCGCGCCAGCTTCGATACCCGTATCGGCGTGCGTGCCCTGCTGACCGTGACCCGCGGCAACCAGCCTGTGCCGTTTGGTGCCGTGGTCCGTGAAACCCAGAGCGGGGTCACCAGTATGGTGGGCGATGACGGGCAGATTTACCTGAGCGGGCTGCCGCTGGAAGGGGAGCTGCTTATTCAGTGGGGCAATGGGATGCAGTCCCAGTGTCGTGCGCACTATCGTTTATCGCCTGAAAGCCAAAACCAGGCCATTACCATGGCGGGGGCAAGCTGTGACCGTTAACAGGAACCCAAAGATGCGCAGTTTACGCAATGTGTTTAGCTTAGCGCTGCTCTGCAGCACGATGCCCGCGTGGGCGACGGTTTGCCAGAACGCCACGGGTGTGCCGAAGGATATCTCATACGATCTTTCAAACGTCTTTAACAGCTCCAATAACAAACCGGGGCAGATTGTGACCCTTGCGCAAAAATCCGGGCTGGTGGGCGTGAACGCCATTTGCCCTAAAGGAACAACCGGAAAGTCCACGATGCGTAGTTATGTCACCAGCCTGCCGATAACGACGGTAATTGATGGCTATAAGTATGTGAAGCTGAATGACTACCTTGATGGCGCAATGCAGATCCACGATGACTACGCGGGCACCTTCTATCCACCGTCAGACTACATTCAGATGGGGCAGCACCCTAACGTTCCGAACAACAAAGCGTTTCCTGTCACCGATTCGAAGCTGGTCTTTCGTCTGCGGGTCACACGGCGGTTTATCAACATGGTGGTGATCCCCCAGCAGACCATGTTCACCGTCTATGTCACCACCACGTCATCCGATCCGCTGAATACGCCGGTCTATACCATCAGCTACAGCGGCACCATTCAGGTACCACAAAGCTGTGCGATTAACGCCGGGCAGGTGGTGGAGTTTGATTTTGGTGATATTGGCGCGTCGTTGTTCAGCCAGGCGGGGGCCGGCAATCGTCCTCAGAACGTCTCACCACAAAGCAAAACCATTGCCATTAAGTGCACCAATGTGGAGGCCAATGCGTATCTGACGATGCGCATCGAGGCGGAAAAAATCTCGGGCAATGCGCTGGTTTCCGATAACCCGGATTTAGGGTTTGTCGTGGCGAACGATAGCGGTACGCCTCTGACGCCTAACAACCTGAACAGCAAAATTCCGTTCCGTCTGGATGACAGCGCGCAGGCGCAGGTGGGGATCCGGGTCTGGCCGGTGAGCATTACGGGGAATAAGCCAGCAGAAGGCCGGTTCACCTCTCGCGGCTATCTGCGCGTGGATTACGATTAAGGGGAAGAGATGGGGAACTGGAAATGGCCTTTCGCTGCGCTGGCCCTGACGATGTGTCAGGCAAACGCGTGGTCAGCCACAGCGCTGGGCGAGATCAATATTCAGATGTACGGCAATATCGTTGATTTTACCTGCGTGGCAGAGGGCAGCGACAGTGACAAGACCGTCACTCTGGGCACCTGGCCGACGAAGCAGCTCAGCACCACGGGGAGCCGCACGCAGCCCATGCCCTTCACGCTGAAGCTGACAGGCTGTCCGCCAGGCTCGGCATCAATTACGTTTTCCGGGAAAACTGACGGGAGTGACAGCGGATTGCTGGCGTTGAATGACGCCAGTACGGCGAATAACGTCGCGGTGGAGATCAGGGATGCGGATAAAACACGTCTTGCGTTACAGCAGGCCAGCCAGCCGGTGGCGGTAGATGCGCAGGGTAATGCCGTGTTGTCATTTTATGCTAATTATATTGCCACAGCGGATAACCCCCGGCCCGGACGCGCCGATGCGGATGCCACATTTATGATTAATTATAATTAGCGCTGACCGCACTCCCTGCAACTCAGATAAACTGCAGGGAGTGAATTCAGGTTATAGCAGCTCGTGTGCCTTGGCGTAATCAATTAATTCCACAATGCTTTGCACACCGAGCTTGGAATAAATATTGGATTTGTGCGCGCTAATGGTTTTGTTGCTTAATAGCAGCTGTTCGGCAATTTCCTTATTCGATAAGCCATTCGCCAGATACCGCAGTACGGTGACCTCACGGTTCGATAATGGCATATCGGATGCCATCCCTTTCCCTGAGCCCAGATGATTAATAAAGTTCAACGTTTCCGACGGGAAAAAAGAATAGCCCATCAGAATCATTTCCACGGCGTTGTAGATCTCACCTAAATCTTTTCGTTTACTGACAAACCCATTTGCCCCGGCGCGGATGGCGCGGCCCGCGTAAAAGGACTCCGATTTGGAAGAGAGGAACAGGACCTTTATGTCTTTGTTTAAGTTTCTGATTCTTTTCAATAAAGCGAAGCCATCGGTGCCCGTAAGTTCAATGTCCAGGATCACCAGATCGATGGCGTGATTGCGGATACAGTCGAGAACTTCATGGCTGTCGCCAGACTTCAGTTTGACTGTGATATTTTTATTTTTCTGTAGCAGGACTTCTATCGACATTCTGACGATAGGATGTTCGTCCATAATGATAACGGATGCCGGTTTCATTTTTTATGCCTCAGATTGTTAAAAGCGTTATGCTGAGTTTGGTTCAAACTCTCGAAATGCCGGAAGGATAAATTTGCAGATCCTTATAGGGTGGTATTTCCCTGGAAAGAGCGAAAGCATCCTTGTTAACGTAGTGGTAATGTCATTGCCTCAGCGCGGTCATCTCATTTGGCTGGTGGCGGCAAAAAGGTTTTTCTTATTCATAATTGGTACGCGTCTTATTATACCGTGTAAGTTTTCTCCGAAAAGCCTGCAGATTAATTCATGATTATTGATTTGTATTATCTTCTGGATCTGAATGGCTATTTTTTTAAATTTAGCGGAAATGTCCTGTTATTCCATTTACCGCATCTTTTCATCTTTATGTAATAACAAAAAATAACAGATACCACTATATGTTGCAAAGTTGTTAATGAAATGACGGGGCAGTAAAACATCTCACCTGCTGCTGAAGTGGCGTGAATTTGCACAGATAGCGCGTCTCATCCTCATCCTGATAGCTCTCCCCGATATCAGAAAAATACTATGCCGGAAGAGCAAAATCTTCTGCGGCCTTCGCTTTAAGCGCCAGGGGCGTGCAACCAAATTGCTTGTTTTTACATCATTATCATCCTGTTAACGGAACCATCAATCCCTTAACGCATGGATGAAAGTGCTGCACTTTACTTATTCTTTAATATTTCACGTGGTTCAGAGTCAGAAATTAGGAATAGTTGTAATTTCGAGATTTATGTTAACGGTTAACATAAAATTAACATTTTCAGTAAGTAACTTCCTAAAGATCTTTAGGAAATAAGGGGTTAGGTTAAGAGTAAAACGGGCAGTCGGAGAGATTATTGAGAAGATGCAGCAGTTCCTGGCGATGGCTAAGCCCGAGCTTCACCAGAATGCAGCTCAGGCGATAGATAATGCGGCTGTAGGGGCGATTCTGCAGCAGGGCGATCTGGCGTAGTGATTTCCCCCGCGAAAGCTCCTGTAAAATGGGCCACTCGCCGTGAGAGAACCACTCTTTACTGGAGCCCTGTGGAGGGCTAATGTCCATCAGGCTGTGCTGGAGTGCCGCCGCCGTTGACTGGCGTTCAAGGACATGAAACGGCCCCGCCGCTTTACAGAACAGACGGGTGTCGTAATTATCCGCCCTGACCAACAGATACGGCGTGAGAAAGGGCGGATACAGGCTGTGTCTTCTCAGCTGATCCAGCTTTTCTATAAGCGCCGTGGTACGGCTTTCAATATCTACCACCAGACGGGCTGCAGGCCACTGGTTGAGCGCCTGAAAGGCTTCGTCCAGCGTCGGGTAGTCGCTACAGCTGCTCAGGGGAAACTGGCCGTTCAGAAAACCGGTGCGCAGGAAATGATCTTCCGTGACCAGAATAATAAAGGGCGCGTCTGTTCTGCGATGTTGGTGGATGGACTGGCTCAAAAATTCGAGCCGGTCGAAAAAGGGGGGAGCAAAAGGCGAGTGCGTAAATCCCAGTGCATCACTTCCTGTACGCCGCCGCCGGTAACGGCGCACTGTCATTCGCATGGCTTCCCTCCTGGAAATGGCTTTTTATTCCTCCGGCCATGTCCAGGACGGCCAGTAGTACCCCTGGCCGAGTCCTGCTCCTGCCTGTCGTGCCCGGCTATGATCCTTTTCAGTCTCAATACCTTCAATAAGCACGTTGTCGGCAAGCTGAAAGCAACGTGTCACCAGTTGCCCGAGCGCAGGGGTGGCGCGTAAACGCCAGAATGCTTCCTTGTCGATTTTTATGCCGGTTAACGGCAGCCGGCAGGACAAAAACGGTTGGACGATCGCTTCATCAATATCATCCAGCCAGATACCGTGGCCTTGTCTTCTGAGCTGCAGCAGGCGCTGGTGAACGTCCTGCCGTTTTGTGTCAGACAGCGCCAGAAAGCGTGCCGGGTCGACAATTTCTATATTCAGCGGTGCGGCAGGCAGCCGGAGAAGCCGCTGAAAGGCGTCCGGCTGCGTTAATACGGTTATCGGCAGATTGACGTAAAGATTATGACAGTGCGGGGTATTTTTTAGCGCGACAAGTTGCGCTTCAAGCAGCGTAAGTGACCACTCCGCAGACCGATCGTTGAAAAATGCTTCGCTTTGCTCTCTTGCTGACAGAACGCTCAGCACTTCCACCCCAACCTGGCGCTGCGAGGAGAGGGCGATGATAGGCTCAAGTTTGATGCCCGCGATATCGTGAGAGAGGTGCTGTAAGCTGGGGGACGTATCGATCAGGTTTTGCGCTGTCACTCCATTGTCCTGTTGTCTGTCAGCCTCCAGGCGGCCGGGATACCTCACACTAGTGTGACGAGCTGACGCTCAGGAAAACAGCAGGCGTTACTTAAATGCAGCTAAGCCTTTTCGCAGCGCTAAATTCTACGAAAGAAAGGCCGGGAATGTTGAAAAAACAGCCATATTTACAATCAGCTAGCCCTAATCGGAGGTGAAAACGGAAAAGGCATTGACTCACCTGCCATTGACCGTATAATTCTTCGCGTTTCACCACCGCGAAGTTCACTCTTCTCAGTGCGCCCTTAGCTCAGTTGGATAGAGCAACGGCCTTCTAAGCCGTAGGTCGTAGGTTCGAATCCTACAGGGCGTGCCATTTAGTCTCAGCGCTTAATCCAGCCCACTCTTCCCCAGACCGACCAACCGCTACCGATCCTACACTCTGTGCCTGCTTTTAACCGTCTGATTTGCGTGGTTAATTCCAGATGTGTATCATTCTGAACCCGGCTCTGTAGCCTGTCGGTCAGAACGTTTGTTCCGCCATCGACCGGTCATTGGCGTAGTTCCAGTCAGGGCCACCATACCGCCACTAGCTCATCGGGAAGAGCGACAACCAGGATGTTGTAGTACGGAGTTCGAGGCTCCGGTGGCGGACCAACGCCGACTTAGCTCAGTAGGTAGAGCAACTGACGTGTAATCCGTAGGTCACCCGTTCGATTCCGGTAGTCGGCACCCTATTTATGGCTTCCCCGCGGGATGCCTCCGGCACGACATTCGTTTCATTGTTGTACATGCCAATCATGAAGGACATTTATGTGGTATCTACTCGCAACTTCGCTTGCCGCACTTTCCCTGAATAAAAGCCTGGCTTACCTGATGCTGGGGTTAACGGCATTTCTCGGCTGGAAACAGAGCATTCTTGACGCCCCGGCGCTGCTGGTGATTGCATTAATCGTTATTGGCTGGTCTGTTGTTGAATGGCTACGTAATAAAAATAATAAATATACTTATCTGGTCGAAGGCCTGTGCGTAGTCATCGCCGTTGCCCTGGTTTTGCATGCGATCCCTGGCTTCCATAATCCCAAAGTACTGGACGCTGTCGTTGTTGGTCCGCAAAGCATGCCGTTCAGTATGTACTTTAATATGGACAAGGCAGTGGTGCCGTTCTTTTTAATTACGTGCATGCCAACGTTATTCGTAGCAAAACCCCTTTATAAAGCTGGCAAGGTCGGCTGGGGAATATTGGTATTGGCGATACCCGCACTGTTACTTCTGGCTGTTGCGTTGGGCGGGCTGAGAATTGAGCCGCATGCGCCAGAATGGTTTGCTCAATTTGCCCTTGCGAATATTTTCTTCGTCTCTTTGGCCGAGGAAGCCTTGTTCAGAGGCTATCTGCAGCAGCGCTTGTCCCGGGTTGTGCATCCTGTTGTAGCGCTATTGATTGCCTCACTCATTTTTGGGCTAATGCATTATAGCGGCGGTTTACTGCTGATTATTTTTGCCAGCCTCTCCGGTATTATTTACGGCCTGGCGTGGATGTGGAGCGGCAGGCTCTGGGTTGCAACGTTCTTCCATTTTGGGCTGAACTGCGTGCATTTATTGTTCTTCACCTATCCGATGTATGCCCCTCACGCGTCTGTGTGATGCTTTTTAAAATAGTGGCCTTATAAATTTGGCTGCCTCCGGATAAGCATAAAAAGCCCCGAAGCATCGGGGCTTTTTTTATATATGCCGGGGGCATGAATAACACATTTACCTTCGCGTCAGAATAAATAGAAGGCTAATGAATTTCATTGTTGGCAGGCTTAAGGTTTTCTTAATCTAAAAATTATCTCGCATTAAAATTTGGGTTTTTATCATTCTAAAATCTGCTAAAAACGAATTTTACACTTTTACGCCTAAACTCGATTGATAGTAATTATCATTAGCGTTGTTGTATGCTTTAATCCTGTCCCACACAGCCCTTTGTTGTTTATCACGTTGGTCTATTAAGGATATGTTCATGAATTCTCGCCTGCTGTCATGCTTCTCGCTTGCCCTGTTGTCTTCATCACTTTTCCTTTCAACTCAATCGGTTGCCGCTGATAACAACGAAGGTATCGTTGTTTATAACGCGCAGCATGAAAATCTGGTGAAGTCGTGGGTAGACGGTTTTACCAAAGAAACGGGTATTAAGGTCACTCTGCGTAATGGCGATGACAGCGAGCTGGGCAACCAGCTGGTGCAGGAAGGCAGCGCATCGCCTGCGGATGTATTTTTAACTGAAAACTCGCCGTCAATGGTGCTGGTTGATAACGCCAAACTGTTTGCGCCATTAGATGCAGAGACATTAAAGCAGGTACCGGTGGAGTATCGTCCGGCACACGGTCGCTGGATCGGGATTGCCGCTCGCAGCACGGTGTTTGTCTATAACCCGGAAAAACTGAGCGAGCAGCAGCTGCCAAAATCGCTGATGGATCTGGCTAAACCCGAGTGGAAAGGCCGCTGGGCTGCCTCTCCATCAGGAGCCGATTTCCAGGCGATCGTCAGCGCAATGCTGGCTCTGAAAGGCGAGCAGGCCACCCTTGAGTGGCTCAAAGCGATGAAAGCCAATTTCGTTGCCTATAAAGGCAACAGCACGGTGATGAAAGCCGTTAACGCCGGTCAGATTGATGGCGGGGTGATTTATCACTACTACCGTTTTGTCGATCAGTCCAAAACGGGTGAAAACAGCAAAAACACTAAGCTCTACTACTTCAAACACCAGGATCCGGGCGCCTTTGTTAGCCTCTCCGGCGGCGGCGTGCTGGCGTCCAGCAAACACAAAGCGCAGGCACAGGCCTTCATTAAATACATCACCGGCAAAGAAGGGCAGGATAGCCTGCGCACCAATAACGCCTTTGAATATGCGGTGGGCGTGAATGCGGCCTCTAACCCGAAACTGGTGCCGCTGAACGAGCTGGATGCACCGAAAGTGGAACCTTCCACGCTTAACAGTAAAAAAGTCATCGCGCTGATGACGCAAGCTGGCCTGCTGTGATCCTGAGAGTAAAGTGAACGTCCTATGTCTGGTCTGAGTCTCGACATCGGCAAAAACAGAGTGCGGGAGCCTGCCCGCAGGCGTCCTGCGCTGCCGATGGTTGCGTTAGCTGTCCTGTTTTCATTAATGGCGCTTCTGCCTTTGGGCTTTATCATTGCCATAGGCATTGAGACGGGCTGGGAAACCATTAAGGCGTTGGTGTTTCGCCCGCGTGTTGCTGAGCTGCTCAGCAACACGCTGTGGCTGACGGCCTTAGCGGTGCCACTCTGTATCGTCACCGGCGTGGCGATAGCCTGGCTGACGGAACGTACTCAGCTCGCCGGGCGGGGGATCTGGTCTGCGCTGGCGGTGGCCCCGTTGGCCATCCCTGCGTTCGTGCAAAGCTACGCCTGGGTGAGCGTGGTGCCTTCCATGCATGGGCTTTCTGCGGGCGTGTTTCTCTCCGTGCTAGCCTACTACCCGTTTATCTATATGCCCGTGGCGGCGGTGCTGCGTCGTCTGGATCCAACGCTTGAAGATGTTGCCGCTTCGCTCGGCACGCCGCCGTGGCGGGTCTTTTTTCGCGTGGTGTTACCGCAGCTTAAGCTCGCGATTTGCGGCGGCGCGCTGCTGGTGGCGCTGCATCTGCTGGCGGAATATGGCCTGTACGTGATGATCCGCTTTGATACCTTCACCACCGCCATTTACGACCAGTTCCAGTCGACATTCAGTGGCCCGGCGGCAAACATGCTGGCGGGGGTGCTGGCGCTATGCTGTCTGGCCATCTTGCTGCTGGAAGGGGTCACCCGCGGGAAAGCCCGTTATGCGCGCATCGGCGCTGGGGCGGCACGTGAACAGACGCGCTGGCCGCTAAAGCCTGTTGCTGCGGCGTTGGGCCAGCTGTTTTTCCTCATGCTGATTGTGCTGGCGCTGGGCGTACCGCTCATTGTGCTGTGTCGCTGGATATGGCTTGGCGGCGTACAGAACTGGATGAGCGCCGATCTCTGGCACTCGCTGCGCCAGACGCTGATGCTCGGTGTGGGCGGCGCGCTGCTGACCACCGCCTGTGTCATTCCCATCGCCTGGCTCGGTATCCGTTATCCGCACCGCATCTTCCGGATGCTGGAAGGGTGCATTTACATCACCAGCTCTCTGCCGGGGATCGTCACCGCCCTCGCGCTGGTCACGGTCACCATTCACTATGCACGCCCGATTTATCAGACCGAAATTACGCTGTTCCTGGCTTATCTGCTGATGTTTATGCCCCGTGCGCTCATTAACCTGCGGGCCGGGATTGCCCAGGCGCCGGTGGAGCTCGAAAACGTGGCGCGCAGTCTGGGCAGCACGCCCGCGAAGGCATTGTGGAGCGTCACCATGCGATTGGCCGCGCCCGGTGCGGCGGCAGGGGCGGCGCTGGTCTTCCTTGGCGTCAGTAACGAACTGACGGCGACGCTGCTGCTCTCCCCGCTGGGAACGCGCACGCTGTCCACCGGTTTCTGGGCGCTGACCAGCGAGATCGATTATGTTGCCGCTGCGCCTTACGCCATGCTGATGATTTTGATTTCACTTCCGCTGACCGCCATTCTTTATATGCAGTCCAAAAAAATTGCAGGGCTATGAGATGCTTGAATTAACGTCCATTTCTAAATCGTTTTCCGATGCGCAGGTGCTCGACAGCTTAAACCTGAGCGTCGCGCCGGGAAGCCGGACGGCGATTGTCGGGCCGTCAGGGTCGGGTAAAACCACGCTGCTGCGTATCCTTGCCGGGTTCGAAACGCCGGATAGCGGACGGATCGTGATGCAGGGCCGAACCCTGTTCGATCAGAACAACTTTATTCCCGCGCATCTGCGTAAAATTGGCTTTGTTCCTCAGGAGGGGGCGCTCTTCCCGCATCTTAATGTGGCAGACAACATTGCCTGGGGATTAGACGGTACCCGCCACGAGAAGCGCCAGCGCGTGGAAGCACTGATGGAGATGGTCTCGCTTGACAGACAACTCGCCACGCACTGGCCGCATGAGATTTCCGGCGGCCAGCAGCAGCGCGTGGCGCTTGCCCGCGCGCTGGCGCAGCGTCCTTCCCTGATGCTGCTGGATGAACCCTTCTCGGCGCTGGATACCGGCCTGCGCGCCATGACGCGTAAGGCCACGGCTGACCTGCTGGCGGAAGCGGGCGTGGCCTCGATCCTGGTTACTCACGATCAAAACGAAGCGTTGTCCTTTGCCACGCAGGTGGCGGTCATGCGATCCGGGCGTTTCACTCAGGTCGGTACCCCTTATCAGGTCTATAGCCAGCCCGTGGATGAAGAGACGGCGCTTTTCCTGGGGGATGCGGTGATCCTGCCTGCTCAGCTCACCAGCGGCTATGCGCTCTGCGCGCTGGGTGAGGTGCCCACGGATAACGCCCAGGCGACGGGGCAGGGCAGAGTGATGTTGCGCCCTGAGCAACTGCGCGTGACGGCATGCGCGGCGCACGAAAGCCCGGTGTCGATTGTTGATGTGGATTTCACCGGCCAGCTCTCCACGCTGACGCTGGCGTTAGCCGGACAAACGGAGCCGATTACCCTGAAAACCGTCAGTCAGCCTGGATGGCACCCGGGGGCGGCGGTGCGTATTGATATTGCTGGTACGGCGCGCGTTTTTGAATATTCTTAATGTTCGTTAGTAATTTAATCCAACGGGTTGTTATAAAAGAATTTTCCTTAACGTGTGGCATTTCCTGAGATTCTCTACCATGCTCATAAAACCTCACCATCATGTGTGAGGTTTTTCGTAGTTGCTGATTAATCTCAAGGAAAAAAGGTTATGAAAAAGACGACTGCTATTTTGCTGGGAACGGCGTTTCTGTTTACCACCAATACCTTTGCGGCTGAACTGCTGACGAAAAATGAATTCGAGAAAGTCGAATCGCAGTATGAAAAAATCGGTACGGTAAGCACTTCAAATGAAGTCTCTATTGATGATGCAAAGAAAGAATTGATTGAAAAAGCAGATAAAGAAGGTGCCGACGTACTGGTGCTCACGTCAGGTAATACCAACAACAAAATTCACGGCACGGCCGATATTTACAAGAAAAAATAATGTTCTGCAGCCATCCCGGATCCGGGGTGGCTGTGCGTCACGCTTTCCCTCTGTAACATCTCTCTTCCCCGGCTTCATTTAACCCCCTGTCCTCAGGCCGAAACGCGCGGTTACACTTGCTAATGCAGATATAATGCGTATAGTTCTCATTTGCATTACACATAAGCTTTTCTAAGGCCCGACAACGGGCCATTTTTGCGCGCACATTTAATGAGTCCATTATGAACAACACCAGAATGCATAAAACACTGCTGGCGCTCGCCGTTGGCGCAGTGACCCACGCTGCCCTGGCGGCAGAGGCAAAGCCAGAAGACACCATGGTCGTCCAGTCTGCCACCGGGCCTGATTTCACTCCCGGCGGCGACCAGCTGGTGCCCGCCTTCCTGGATGGACAGGTGGCAAACGGCGGCCGTCTGGGGATGCTCGGCCAGCAGAATGCCATGGACGTGCCGTTTAATATCATCAGCTACACCTCGAAGCTGGTGGAAGATCAGCAGGCGAAAACCATTGCTGATGTGGTTGCCAACGATGCGGGCGTGCAGTTTGTTCAGGGTTACGGTAACAGCGCCGAAACCTTCCGTATTCGTGGCCTGAAGTTTGACGGCGATGACATGACCTTTGGCGGCCTGTCCGGCGTGCTGCCGCGTCAGGTTGTGGATGCCCAGATGGTCGATCGCATTGAAATTTTCAAAGGGGCAAACTCGCTGATGAACGGCGCGGCAAGCTCCGGCGTGGGCGGGATGATTAACCTTGAGCCAAAACATGCGGGCGACGTCCCGCAGGCGAAAGTGGGCGTGGACTACACCTCCGACTCACAGATTGGCACCACGCTCGATGCTGGCCGACGCTTTGGCGACAACGATCAGTTCGGCGCGCGCGTGAACCTGGTTCACCGGGAAGGGGAAACCGGTGTGCCGAACGACCGCCGCCGCACCACGCTGCTCTCCACCGGTCTGGATTACAAAGGCGACAATTTCCGTACCTCGCTGGATCTGGGCTATCAGAAGAAAACCTTCCACGGCAGCCCGACCAGCGTCAACATTTCCGCCGTGGACTTTGTGCCAGAGCCGCCGAAAAACGATCGTAACTTCTCGCAGAAATGGGCCTACAGTGACATTGAAAACGAGTTCGGGATGTGGCGCAGCGAGTACGACATCACTGACAACTGGACGGCCTATACCGGCCTCGGCGCGCAGCACGCGCACGAAGAGGGGATCTACAGCGCGCCGAAGCTGGTGGACAAGAGCGGTAAGGCCACGGTCAGCCGTCTTGATACCAACCGTATCAGCGATTCCGTCAGCGGTATGGCGGGGATACGCGGTCACTTCACTACCGGCTTTGTCTCGCACAAGGTCAACGTGGGGTATTCCGCGATGACCAAAAACGAAAAAATCGCCTGGAAAATGTCGGCGACGGCGGATAACCCAACCACCAACATTTACCACAACACCGGCGTCGCGATGCCGGACAGCTCCAATTTCAACGGCTCTGGCGGCAAATACAGCGATCCGCTGACCAGCGGGCGCACCCGCACTCAGGGCTGGCTGCTGAGCGATACCCTGGGCGTGCTGGACGACAAGCTGCTGTTTACCGCTGGTGCACGTCATCAGAAAGTGGTCATTCGCGGGTACAACAAAATTACCGGCGCGGAAAACGACGCGGACGGTTTTGACGGCAGCCGCTGGATGCCAACCTACGGTGTGGTTTATAAACCGTGGGAGGAAATTTCGCTCTACGCTAACCACACCGAAGCGCTGCAGCCGGGTAAAACCGCGCCCAACACGGCCACCAACTACGGCCAGAGCACCGGTATCGTTCACTCTAAGCAGAATGAAGTGGGCGTGAAGGCGGACTTTGGCCGCGTGGGCGGCTCCCTGGCGCTGTTTGAGATCAAAATGCCGTCGGCGATCCTCGACGACAGCGGTCACTACGGCCTGGACGCTGAGCAGCGTAACCGTGGCGTAGAGCTGAACGTCTTCGGCGAGCCAATGCTCGGGATGCGTCTGAACGCCAGCGCCACCTGGCTGCAGGCCGAGCTGACCAAAACCAAAAACGGCGTGAATCAGGGTAACGATGCCATTGGTGTCCCGAACTTCTACGCCGTGCTGGGCGCAGAGTACGACATCAAACCGATTGAGGGCCTGACGGCTACCGCCCGCGTCAACCACTCCGGCACGCAGTACGCCGACCTCGCGAACAGCAAAAAGCTCGACAGCTATACCACGCTGGATCTGGGCATGCGCTATCGCTTCGCGGTGAACCACAATGAAAACCAGATGACGGTGCGCGCGGGCATCGACAACGTGACCAACGAAAACTACTGGTCCAGCGTTGACGATTCCGGCACCTACATCACGCAGGGCGAACCGCGTACCTTTAAGGTCTCGGTTGGCTACGAGTTCTAAGCGTTCCACCTCGTTATCCGGGGCAGGGATGCCCCATCCTTCCGTATCGTGTTATAAAATTGTAATAAAAGCTTCTTACACTGGCCTCCAGACCTTTACCTCTTGGCCAATGACAGGAAGCCGCTATGGGCAGACCCCTCAAATCCGTATTTAAAAAAGAACATCGCGACGATATCACTAACCGCAGCGCTAACCCGGTATTCTCCGAGGTTGCGGAGGTATTCCTCTCCCGCCGCCGTTTTTTACAGATGGGCGCCGTGGCGGGTGCTGCCGCTTCATTCCCTTTTCTGATCAAACCTGAAAGCGCCATTGCCGCAGTATCAAAGCCTTCTGCACTGGCAAAAGCGGTTTCCCTGGGCTTTACCAGCATCGACGTATCCACGGAAGATACGGTCAGGGTGCCGGAAGGCTATATCGCCCGTCCGTTTTATCGCTGGGGTGACCCGACGGGGATCAAGAACAACATGCCGGCGTTTAAACAGGATGCCAGCAACACCACCGACGAACAGGCCGTGCAGGCGGGCATGCACCACGACGGGATGGCGTGGTTTAGCCTGCCGCAAGGGAAACAAAACCCGGAACATGGCCTGCTGGCGCTGAATCATGAGTACATCGATAACGGGATGCTGTTTACCGACGGCACGGCCAACTGGAATCTCGACAAGGCCCGCAAGGGGCAGAACGCGATGGGCGTGTCGGTGGTGGAAGTGAAAAAATCGGGCAGCGACTGGCAGGTGGTTCGCCCGTCTTCGTATGCCCGCCGCATTACCGTCAATACGCCGATGCAGCTTACCGGCCCGGCGCGGCATCAGGACTTAATGAAAACCGCCGCTGACCCGCAGGGGGAACGCGTGCTGGGCACCATGCAAAACTGCGCCAACGGCCATACGCCGTGGGGCACCTATCTCACCTGCGAGGAGAACTGGTCGGATATTTTTGTCAAAAAAGCCGATCTTAATCCGCTGGAAAAACGCTACGGCATCAGCGACAGCGATGAATCCTACCGCTGGAACGAGGTGGATGACCGCTTCAGCGTCGATAAAACCCCTAACGAACCCAACCGTTTCGGCTGGGTGGTGGAGATTGATCCCTACGATCCCACCTCCACGCCGCGCAAGCACACCGCTCTGGGCCGCTTCAAGCATGAAGGCGCCGCCGTCACGCTCGCCGCCGATAACCGCGTGGTGGTCTATATGGGGGACGACCAGAAGTTTGAGTACATCTATAAATTCGTCTCGGACAAAAAATACGATCCTGCCAACCGTGAAGCCAATATGCAGTTGCTGACGTCCGGCACGCTGTACGTTGCCCGGTTCAACGAGGAGGGGAGCGGCGACTGGCTGCCGCTGATCTTCGGGCAGAATGGCCTGGATAAAAGCAACGGTTTCGAAAGCCAGGGCGATCTGCTGATCAAAACCCGTCTGGCGGCCGACGTGGTGGGGGCGACGAAAATGGATCGTCCAGAGTGGATTGCGGTCGATCCGCACGCCAGCGGCAGCGTCTACTGTACGCTCACCAACAACAGCGATCGCGGGAAGGAGGGCAAGGCGCCGGTCGATGCCGCCAACCCGCGTGCCAACAACGTGTTTGGTCATATTATGCACTGGCACGAAGAGGGAGCCGATCCGGCCGCCGCTCGCTTTAAGTGGGATATTCTGGTGATGGCCGGGCGTACCGACAGCGACGATCCGAAGGCCAAAGGCTCCATGCAGGGTGCAGCATTCGGCAGCCCGGATGGCCTGTCGTTCGATCACCAGGGCGTGCTGTGGATCCAGACCGATGTCTCTTCCAGCACCATTAATAAGAAAGCGTACGAAGGGATGGGCAATAACCAGATGGTGGCTACCATTCCGGGCACCAATGAGTATCGCCGTTTCCTGACCGGCCCACGCGGGTGTGAAATCACCGGGATTGCATTTACGCCGGACAACCGCACGCTGTTTATTAACATTCAGCATCCGGGAGAGGGCGGGGATGATATTACCGACCCGGCCAATCCGCGTGCTGTTTCCAACTGGCCAGACGCGAACCCGAACGGACGTCCGCGTTCGTCGACGGTGGTGATCACCAAAGCGGACGGTGGGATCATCGGTTCGTGACGTTTATCCGCCGGGTGCACGCAGTGGCCCGGCGTTAAACTTGCTACCACCAGCATGAAGTGTTAAAACGTGCCCCTTCTAAAAAAGAGACAGGGGTAGGACGTGAAAGACGCGTCATCCGCTTCAGGCAACGGTAGCGCTGAAGCTTCGTCGGAACAGAACCCGACGCTGCAACGTGGTTTGCAAAATCGACATATTCAGTTAATTGCCCTTGGCGGCGCGATCGGTACCGGGCTGTTCCTGGGTATCGGCCCCGCCATTCAGATGGCTGGCCCGGCGGTCCTGCTGGGGTACGGTATCGCCGGGGTTATCGCCTTCCTGATCATGCGCCAGCTCGGCGAGATGGTCGTCGAAGAGCCGGTGTCAGGCTCGTTCGCTCACTTTGCCTATAAATACTGGGGCCCGTTCGCAGGCTTCCTCTCCGGCTGGAACTACTGGGTGATGTTTGTGCTGGTGGGAATGGCCGAACTGACCGCCGCAGGCATCTATATGCAGTACTGGCTGCCCGAGGTGCCAACGTGGGTCTGGGCTGCGGCCTTCTTTATTATCATCAACGCCGTTAACCTCGTGAACGTGCGCCTGTATGGTGAAACCGAGTTCTGGTTCGCGCTGATCAAGGTGCTGGCGATTATCGGCATGATCGGCTTTGGCCTGTGGCTGCTGTTCTCCGGCCACGGCGGCGAGCGGGCCACTCTCGACAACCTCTGGCAGCACGGCGGCTTCCTGGCGACGGGCTGGAAGGGGCTGATCCTGTCGCTGGCAGTGATTATGTTCTCGTTCGGCGGGCTGGAGCTGATTGGGATCACCGCGGCCGAAGCGCGCGATCCGCATAAAAGCATTCCAAAAGCGGTTAACCAGGTGGTGTACCGTATTCTGCTGTTCTACATCGGCTCGCTGGTGGTACTGCTGGCGCTCTACCCGTGGGTGGAAGTGAAGTCCGACAGCAGTCCGTTTGTGATGATTTTCCACGATCTGAACAGCAACGTGGTGGCCTCGGCGCTGAACTTCGTCATTCTGGTGGCGTCGCTGTCGGTCTATAACAGCGGGGTTTACTCCAACAGCCGCATGCTGTTTGGCCTTTCGGTGCAGGGGAATGCGCCGAAATTCCTCACCCGCGTCAGCCGCCGCGGCGTGCCGGTCAACTCTCTGCTGCTTTCCGGGGCCATTACGTCGCTGGTGGTGCTGATCAACTACCTGCTGCCGAAATCCGCCTTTGGTCTGTTGATGGCGCTGGTTGTCGCCACGCTGCTGCTGAACTGGATCATGATCTGCCTGGCGCACCTGCGTTTTCGCGCCGCGATGCGCCGCAAGGGGCGTGAGACGCAGTTTAAGGCGCTGCTCTATCCGGCGGGGAACTATATCTGTATCGCGTTCCTGGCGATGATCCTGGTGCTGATGTGCACCGTCGACGACATGCGTCTGTCCGCGATGCTGCTGCCGGTGTGGGTGGTGTTCCTGTTTATCGCGTTTAAACTCTCACGCAAAAATTAGCCCGTTTTTCTCCCTCTCCCTCTCCCTGTGGGTTGAGGGCCGGGGTGAGGGCAACAGACCGCACCAAACCAGACCGCACCTGACTTCACGCTCGGTGGCGCTGCGCTTACCGGGCCTACATGTTGCACTATTAAATCTCAAACGCTATCCGTTTCCCGTTTGGTAACGTCACATCGATGCTTAGCTCCCCTCCAAGCGCACTCACATAGCGTTTGAGCGTTGAAAGTCGGGGGTCGTTTCCCGGCTGTTCGATTTTCGCCACCGTGGGTTGTTTTACCCCCATTGCCGCGGCCAGTTCTGTCTGCGAAATATTGAGCTCTTCCCGCAGTTGGTTCAGCGCAACAATTCTGCGCATCACTTCAACTTTCGCCGCAATGCGCTCCTGACTTTCCGCGCTCTGTTGTGCCATAAGTTCTTTTAGCGTTGCCATATGGCCTCCTTATTCGCCAGATGTCTGTGATACTCAACGTCAGCCAGCGCTATCATCTCTTTATAAAACCGTTTTTGGTTGCAACCGGTTTTGTCCCCGGCACAGAGCACAATTGCTTTGCGGTCAGGATCAAAAGCAAAAAAGGCCCTGATGGGATTTCCTCTGTGCTGAATTCGTAACTCTTTCATGTTCCCAAAGGCTGAAGCCTTCACGGTGTCTACAAACGGCCGCCCAAGTTGCGGACCAAACTCAGAAAGAATATGCATTGCTGCCAGCACATCTTCTTTTAACGCTGTTGTTTGTTCAAAGAACCATTCATCAAATCTGTCTGTTGTCTCGACGTTCCACATCGTTTCTCCTGTAGCTTCCTCGCCTTATTATCTTATAGCCTATTGGCTATAATTCCAATCAGAACACATCTGTTTATCAGGCAAGCCTCTTTATCGTGACCCCCCTCCCAAATCTTCTACGATCCACAGGATCTTTGTTTTGTAATCGATTACTTTTTTGTTTGAACTATTTTGTAATCGATTACTTTTGAGGGTGAGGCTTATCATGGTGTCAACAACTGAAAGTAGTGGAAAGGCGATAGCACCGCACCGGCTGCTGGTGCCGCGTCTGTCGCTGATGATGTTTCTGCAGTTTTTTATCTGGGGAAGCTGGTCGGTCACGCTGGGTCTGGTGATGACCCAGCACAACATGTCGTTGCTGATTGGCGATGCGTTCTCCGCCGGGCCTATCGCCTCTATTCTGTCGCCGTTTGTGCTCGGCATGCTGGTGGATCGCTTCTTCGCCTCGCAAAAGGTGATGGCGGTGATGCATCTGGCCGGGGCAGCAATCCTCTGGTTCGTGCCGGGCGCGCTGATTGCGGAAAACGGTGCGCTGCTGATCGGCCTGCTGTTTGGTTACACGCTCTGCTATATGCCGACGCTGGCGCTGACCAACAATATCGCCTTTCACAGCCTGGCGAACGTGGATAAAACCTTCCCGGTGGTGCGCGTGTTTGGCACTATCGGCTGGATTGTGGCGGGCATTTTCATCGGCGTCACCGGCGTGGCGGCAAGCGTCACCATCTTCCAGGTGGCGGCAGTCAGCTCCGTGCTGCTGGCTCTCTACAGCCTGACGCTACCGCACACGCCTGCTCCCGCGAAAGGGCTGCCGGTGCAGGTTCGCGATCTCTTCTGCGCGGATGCCTTTGCGCTGCTTAAAACCCGCCACTTTTTCGTCTTTTCCGTCTGCGCGATGCTGATCTCCGTCCCGCTGGGGACCTACTACGCCTACACCGCTTCGTATCTGGCGGATGCGGGTATTGCGGATGTCAGTACCGCCATGTCGTTCGGGCAGATGTCTGAGATCTTCTTCATGCTGGTCATTCCGCTGCTGTTCCGCCGCCTGGGCGTGAAAATCATGTTGCTGATCGGCATGCTGGCGTGGTTTGTGCGCTACGCCATGTTTGCGCTGGGCGTGAGTGAAGAGGGGCGCATCCTGCTCTATCTCGGCATTCTGTTGCACGGCGTCTGCTACGATTTCTTCTTTGTCGTCGGCTTTATCTATACCGACCGGGTCGCAGGCGAAAAGGTCAAAGGTCAGGCGCAGAGCATGATCGTGATGTTCACCTACGGCATCGGCATGCTGCTTGGCTCGCAGATATCCGGCGCGCTCTATAACCGCCTGGTGGCCGGGCAGGCCGTTCCGCAGGCGTGGGTCACGTTCTGGTGGATCCCGGCGGTGGCTGCCGCGGCGATCGCGCTGATTTTCCTTCTCACGTTTAAGTATGACGATGACAAGGCGTAATGTTCTGGAGGTGGTATGAGAACGATTAAGGGACCGGGTATTTTTCTGTCGCAATTTATTGGTGTGAATGCACCGTTCAACACGCTCGACGGGCTGGCGGGCTGGGCGGCAGCGATGGGCTATAAGGCGGTGCAGATCCCCTGTAACCATCCGGCTATTTTTGATGTGCAGAAAGCGGCTGAAAGCCAGACCTATTGTGATGACATCACCGGCACGCTGGCGGAGCACGGGCTGGTGATCAGCGAGCTGTCGACCCATCTGGAAGGCCAGCTTGTGGCGGTGAACCCGGTGTACAGTGACGCGTTTGACCACTTCGCCCCTGCAGCCGTGCGCGGCAATGAGGCCGCCCGGCAGGCATGGGCCACAGAAAAACTGAAACAGGCCGCCGTGGCCTCGGCGAGATTAGGCCTGAAGGCGCACGCCACCTTCTCCGGCTCGCTTGCATGGCCGTTTTTCTACCCGTGGCCGCCGCACAATGAGCAGCGTTTTCAGGCGGCGTTCCTGGAACTGGCAACCCGCTGGCGCCCGATTCTGGACGCCTTTGACGAGCAGGGCGTGAACGTCTGCTTTGAGCTGCATCCGGGGGAAGATCTGCACGATGGAGTGACCTTTGAGCGTTTTCTGGCGCTTGTTGATAACCACCCGCGCTGCAACATTCTCTACGACCCAAGCCATATGCTGCTCCAGCAGATGGACTACCTGACCTTTATCGACATCTACCATGCGCGTATTAAAGCGTTTCACGTGAAGGATGCCGAGTTTCGCCCCAACGGGCGCAGCGGCGTCTACGGTGGCTACCAGCCGTGGCTCAACCGGGCCGGGCGGTTCCGCTCACTGGGGGACGGGCAGATCGACTTCAAAGGCATCTTCAGCAAGCTGACCCAGTACGACTACGACGGCTGGGCGGTGCTGGAGTGGGAGTGCTGCCTGAAGGATGGCGATACCGGCGCGAGGGAAGGCAGCGAGTTTATCCGCTGTCACATCATTCCGGTCTCCGGGCGTGCGTTTGATGATTTTGCCGCAGGGGGTAACGATGATTAACGTCGGCATTATCGGCAGCGGGTTTATCGGCCCGGCGCATATCGAGGCGCTTCGGCGTCTCGGGTTTGTGCAGGTGGTGGCGCTCTGCGACGGTACGTTTGCCGAGGCGCAGGCAAAAGCGCGTCAGCTTAACGTGCCGCACGCCTTCGACAGCGTGGAGGCGTTGCTTGCACATCCGGATTTACACGTGGTGCACAACTGCACGCCAAACCATCTGCACGCGGAGATTAATCGCCAGATCCTGCGCGCGGGAAAACACGTCTTTTCCGAGAAGCCGCTGTGCATGACCCCGGACGAAGCGCGTGAGCTGGTAGCGCTGGCGGAGCAGGCAGGGGTGATCCACGGCGTCAGCTTTGTCTATCGCCAGTTTGCCATGGTGCGCCAGGCCGCAAGCATGATGAGGGCGGGTAGCATCGGGCGGATCTTCGCCGCGCACGGCAGCTATTTGCAGGACTGGATGCTGCTGGAAACGGACTACAACTGGCGGGTGGATGCGGCCCTGGGCGGTGCGTCGCGCGCGGTGGCGGATATCGGCTCGCACTGGTGCGACACGGTGCAGTTTGTTACCGGGCGGCGCATCACCGAGGTGATGGCCGATTTATCCATCGTCTGGCCGACGCGCAAGGCAAACGTGGCAGGCAATCACACCTTCACTCATGACGAAAATGCGCAGTATGAAGACAAGCGGGTCACCACCGAAGACGTTGGCTCCGTCCTGTTCCGCTTTGACGACGGCAGCAAAGGCTGCTTTAGCGTTTCGCAGGTGAGCGCCGGGCGCAAAAACCGTCTGACGTTTGAAATCAACGGCAGCGAACGGTCGGTGGCATGGGATCAGGAGGTGCCGCAACAGCTGTGGATTGGCCACCGCGCGCAGGCCAATCAGACGCTCAGTGACGATCCGGGTCTGATGAACCGCGATGTGGCCGACAGCGCTCACTTCCCCGGCGGGCACATCGAAGGCTGGCCCGATGCGTTTAAAAACATGATGGCGCAGTTTTACCGTGCCGTGCAGGCCGGCGTGATGCCCGAACGGCCGGCGTTTGCGACGTTCCACGACGGGGCGAACGTGATGTATATCATTGATGCCATTGTGAAAAGCCATCAGCAGCAGCGCTGGGTTCGTGTGCAAGCGTAACGCGTTGCCCGGTTCGCCGGGCAACGAATTTATGGTAGCCTGCATAAAACATTAACCGCAGGAAGTGCCGTCGCTATGTCAATTCAGAAAATCGCTCAGCTTGCCGGGGTGTCCGTGGCAACGGTCTCGCGCGTGCTTAACAACAGCGATACCGTGAAGGCGAAAAACCGCGAGCGCGTCCTGCAGGCCATTAAAGAGAGCAATTACCAGCCCAACCTGCTGGCACGCCAGCTACGCACCGCGCGCAGCTATATGATCCTGGTGATGGTCTCGAATATCGCCAACCCGTTCTGTGCCGAAGTGGTGAAGGGCATTGAAGAGGAAGCCGAGAAGAACGGCTACCGTATTTTGCTGTGCAATTCCGGGTCTGATATCGAACGCTCCCGCTCGGGGTTAAGCCTGCTGTCGGGCAAAATCGTCGACGGCATTATCACCATGGATGCCTTCTCAAAATTGCCTGAACTTGCCGCCCTGATCGGCTCCGCGCCGTGGGTGCAGTGCGCCGAATATGCCGATGCCGGAACGGTCTCCTGCGTGGGCATCAATGATGTGGACGCGTCACAACATGCCATCAGCCAGCTTGTCGACGGCGGACGCAAACGTATCGCGATGATCAATCACGATCTCAGCTACAAATATGCCCGCCTGCGCGAACGCGGTTACAAAAGCGTGCTCCACCTGCGGGATCTGGATTATCAGGCGGTGGAATATGCCCGCGATCTCAGCTCCAGCGCGGGCATGGCGGCGATGCAAAATCTGCTGAAGGACAACCCTCCGGACGCGGTATTTGCGGTGTCCGATACCCTTGCGGCAGGGGCGCTGCGGGCCATACAGCAGGCGGGGCTGCGCGTGCCGGAGGATATCGCGGTGGTAGGGTTTGACGGTACGGAGCTGGCGGAGATGATCTCGCTGACCACCATTGAACAGCCTTCGCGGGATATCGGGCGCAAGGCAGTCGATCTGCTGTTGAATAAAATCGACAACCCGGATGCGCCCACGGAGAGGGTGATGCTGGACTGGCGCTTTATTTCCCGCGCCAGTACCTGATTATTGTGCGATGCCGCCCGCCAGGGAGCGAATATCGTTCCCGGTGGGGGACTGATGAATACGCAGACCAAATTCATCCACCACGGCAAAAATATGGTCGAAGATGTCAGCCTGAATCTCTTCATATTCCGCCCAGACCACCGTGTTGGTGAAGGCATATATTTCAATCGGCAGACCATTTGCGTCAGGCGCCAGCTGGCGCACCATCAGCGTCATATCTTTACGAATACGCGGGTGGTTACGCAGATATTCATTCAGATAGGCGCGGAAGGTGCCGATATTGGTCATCTTGCGCAGGTTTAATACCGATTCCCCTTCACCGTTTTGCTGATTCCACAGGTTTATTTCCTCATGACGCGCGGCCAGATAAGGCTTAAGCAGTTTCGCCTGAATCAGCTTCTGCTGCTCCTGCTCGTCGAGGAAGTGAATGCTGGTGGTGTCGATATTCAGGCTGCGCTTAATGCGTCGCCCGCCGGAGGCAGACATGCCGCTCCAGTTGATGAACGCGTCGGAGACCAGCGCCCACGTCGGAATGGTGGTGATGGTGTTATCGAAGTTGCGGACTTTAACCGTGGTGAGACCAATGTCCGTCACCGTGCCGTTAGCGCCGTATTTCGGCATCTCCAGCCAGTCGCCGAGCTTGAGCATATCGTTAGCGGAGAGCTGAATACCGGCGACCAGCCCCAGAATAGGGTCCTTAAACACCAGCATGAGTACCGCTGCCATGGCCCCCAGGCCGCTTATCAGAATGGCGGGTGACTGGCCGATCAGCAGGGAGATGATTAAGATCCCCACCAGAATGGCGCTCACCAGCTTGATACCCTGGAAGATCCCCTTCAGCGGCAGCTGTGAGGCGGTCGCCATTTTCTGCGACAGATTAAAAATCACGTCCAGCAGCGAGAAGAAAGAGAGCAGGGCATACACCATCACCCACAGCTTCGCGCAGGTGGTGAGCATTTCCGCTGCTTCGCTGCCTTTTTGCAGCCACAGTACCGCCTGAACGTTGACGATTATCCCCTGAAGGGTAAACGCCAGGCGGTGAAATAACTTGTTCTGCGTAATGATCTGCAACCATAAATGGCTGCTGGCCTGCGCGCGTTTCTCGAAAGCGCGAAGCACCACTTTGTGCAGAATAAAATGAACAATGATGGCGGTAAGAAAAATAATACCAAAGATAATCACTAACGAGGTGGTGTGATTAATTTCAATCCCTAACTCTTCAACCTGAGCAATTAATTCCTGCATAACGTCTCCTGTATTGATGCAGCCCCATAATGGCGGCTGCGGATCTATTATGCAAATTCGCGGCTTATTTGGTGGCGTGGCAGGTTTTCACCACCGGCAGGCACAGACGATGGCGCATACGTAACGTTGCCAGCCCCAGCACGATCATCATGCCGGTTTCCACGGCGAGGAAGACGTTAATCGCCTGGGTGTAATCGCCGTGGTGGTTTTGCAGCGCGTGTAGCAGGATCGCACCAAAAATCGCCGGGCCAAGCCCCAGGGCGGCCTGCTGCAGCGTACTTAAAATCGCGCTGGCCGCCCCGGCATCGTCAGGCTGAATGTCGCGCATCCCGATGCGGTAGAAGCTGTTGACGATCAGCGCCTGCCCATAGCCAACCAGCCCGGTTGCCGGTGCCAGCGTCAGCGCCGTGTTGTCCATGCCCCAGAGACGGAAGGTGGCAATCAGCGCCAGCAGGCCGATAATCTGAATCGCCAGCCCGGTCAGCAGAATCGAGCTGGTGCTGTAGCGGGCAATCAGACGCGGGGCAAACCATGCCGATATAAAGTAGGTCACCCCCAGGGCGATAAAACTGTTCCCCGACTGCCACGGTGCCATTCCCAGACCGGTTTGCATGGTCAGCGCCATACAGAACATAAACCCGGACCAGACGCTGAAAAAGAGCAGCGCAATCAGCACGCCAAAGCGGATGCTGCGAAGCTGCATCAGACGCGGCGGGATCAGCGGATGGGCATCCTCACGCTCTTTTTTACGGGCATTTAAGACCATCAAATACCCCAGCGGGATAATCGCCATCAGTGCGGCCTTCAGCGGCCAGGACCAGTGCCACTGCGGGCCGAGGGCCATCGGAAACAGCAGGCAGCAGAGAATGATGGCCAGCAGGACGGTGCCCGTCCAGTCAATGCGCGACGGGGTTTCGCGACGGGTTTCCGGCACATAGCGACGGCTCAGCCCCAGAACCACCAGACAGATGGGCACGTTGATAAAGAAGGCGTTACGCCAGCCCAGCCCGGCGATATCCGCCGACACCAGCCAGCCGCCGCCCATCTGCCCGACGATAAACGCAATGCCGCCGATACCGCCAAACAGGCTGATCGCTTTCGCATGGGCCGTGCCTTTTAGCGTCACGTGCAGCGTGGCGAGGATTTGCGGCACGATCAGCGCCGCTCCTGCGCCCTGAATGATGCGCGCGGCAAGCAGTTGCTCAATGGTTCCCGCCATTCCGCACAGCAGCGACGCCAGGCCAAAACTTGCCACGCCCCACATAAACAGACGACGGCGCCCGAGGTTATCCCCGAGCTTGCTGCCAAGGGCAAGGCAGACGGCGAAGGCCACGCCGTAGAGCGCGACAATCAGCTCCAGTTCGGTGGCGGTGGCGTGCAAGGAGTGGGTGATAGCGTCCAGCGCTACGTTGGTGATCGAGGTATCAATCAGCGGCAGCATCTGGCCGGTTAACAGCAATATCAGGCCTGCGCGACCCGGTGAAACAACTGACGTATTCATGGTAACTCCATTGCGTCATTCAACAGATGGTCGTAGCATCAACGATCTGATAAACGGGTACCAGTTCTTGCTTATACTGGTACTGGCACTACCATGCAGGGGGAGTTATGGCGCTGATGTCTGAACCTGTTGTCTCACTCAAGGACGACACGCGAAAACAGCTGGGGGCATTTTTACGCGCCCGGCGTGAGAGCCTTGATCCACAGCGTCTTGGATTGCCGCGCAGCGGCCGCCGTCGCACGCCGGGGCTGCGCCGTGAAGAGGTGGCTTTGCTGGCTGACGTGGGTGTGACCTGGTACACGTGGCTGGAGCAGGGCAGAGATGTTAATCCCTCCAGCACCGTGATGGCGGCAGTGGCAAAAGCGCTGCAATGCACCCCGACCGAGACGCGCCATCTGTTTGTGCTGGCCGGATTGCCGCCGGGTGAAGCGCCACAGGCGACGGGCTGCGAGGGGATCAGCGAGGGCACGCGTCGCCTGCTTGATACCCTCATGCCGAAACCCGCCAGCATCCAGAAACCCAACTTCGATATCGTGGCGTGGAACGACAGCTTCGGGCACTTAATGGGCGTCGATTTCAATGCGATCCCGCCGGAAGATCGCAACTGTATTTATCTTTTCCTCACCCATCCCGCATGGCGTGCGCGGCTTGGCAAGCGTGACGACGTGCTGCCGATCTTTGTCTCCTATTTCCGCGCGGCGATGGCCGAGCATCGGGGCGATCCGCTGTGGGAAGCGAAACTGGCGCGTTTCTTTGCGGTGTCTGAAGAATTTAAAACCCTGTGGCATCAGCGCAACGACGTGCGCGGAGTGGAGAACCAGCTCAAGCTGTTTACCCATCCTGAGCTGGGCGAGTTTACCCTGCAGCAGATGTACTGGTACTCTGCACCGCGTAATGGATCGCGGCTACTGGTCTATCTGCCGGTGGATGACGCGGGGGAGCGGGCGATGGAATGGCTGGCGGAGCAGGCAAAATGAAGGTAACCCGAAAACAGGAGCGGCTTTTGCGCCGCGCGCTCAACGAGTGGCAGCAGGAAGGCACATTAAGCGCTGACGAGCATCAGCGTCTGGCGGGCACCTTGACACGCGTCACCATGGACTGGCAGCGGCTCAGCCGCTATGCCTTCTGGACGGCGCTGGCCTGCGTGATCATCGCTATCGGCAGCCTGTTCTCCGACAGTGAACTGATGGCGCGCATTATTGCATTCTTCTCTTTCTCCTCCATCGCACGCATCGGGCTGCCTGCGCTGGTTGCCGTGCTGTTTTATCTGTGGGGCTTCAGCCGACAGCGTCGGGAAACGCAGTGGCATTACAGCACTGAAGCCATGCTTTTTCTCGGCGTGCTCTTTACCGCCATCGCACTCTGGCAACTCGGGGAGCGGCTGGATAACGGCAGCGGCCATATCGCACCGCTGTTCCTGGCGGGATGTGCGGTTTACGGGCTGGTGGGCTTCTTTGGTCGCTCTGGCCTGGTGTGGCTGTTTTTCCTGCTCTCACTCGGTAACTGGTTTGGCGCGGAGACGGGCTATATGTCGGGCTGGGGCGCCTACTGGCTGGGAATGAACTACCCGGTACGCTTTATCTTCTTCGGCGGTGCGCTGCTGGCACTGTGCTGGCTGCTGCGCGGAAGGCTGCAGGCGCGCCATCTATACACGACCAGCAAAGCGATGGGGCTCACGTATCTGTTTGTCGCCCTGTGGATCATGTCGATTTTCGGCAACTACGATATCGACAACTGGTATGGCGTTACGCAGGCTTCGCTGCTGCCGTGGGCGCTGCTGTTCGCCGTGGCGGCGGTGCTCTGCATTTACATCAGCCTTAAAACCGACGACGGCATGCTGCGCGGTTTTGGCCTGACCTTCCTCGCCATTAACCTCTACACCCGCTATTTCGAATACTTCTGGGACGGCATGAACAAAGTGGTGTTCTTCCTGCTCCTCGCGGCGTCGCTGGCGGTGATTGGGCGCTATGCAGAACGAATCTGGCACGCGGGTAACCCGGCCAGGTAAGTTTTTTGCGAGAAGGATTCAGGGAATCGACGTGGACTCGGTTGATCCTGGCGCAAACGTGTAAGGTAAATCACGAAAGGTGAAATTAGCCTTTAATGCAAATTGCCTTATATGTTAATATCGTCAGGGATGAATAACCATGTTCAGACTTATCGTTCATCATGCGGTTCGGGAGGAGATCCTCGCATTGCCTGCGGTGGTACAGGCGAAGTTGATTCGCCAGCTAGATAAATTGCGTACTCATCCAACCGCATTGAGGGAGCCTGATAGCAAGCCGTTGCCACATGGCTTGTTTGAAATAAGAACAATTGGGCTGCTCCATAGTCGCGGAATTTATGTCTATCAACGGGAGAAGACCATTTTTCTGTTGCGGGTCTTTATTAAGAAGACGCAAAAAACCCCCTCCGCTGAAATCCGTCTGGCACTGAAGAGACAACAGGAGATGTTGGATGAGCAAGAAGATTATTAACTGGGACGAATTAAGAGCAGAGTTATTAAGTGATTCCGAGGTACAGGCATCTTTTGATGCGGAAGAGCGTAAAGCGCGTCTTCGTGACATGCTGGCGCAATGGCGAAACCAGGCCGGACTGACGCGTGCGCAGGTGGCAGAGAGGATGGGGGTTAGCGCGCCAACGGTTTCACGAATGGAAGCAAATATCACACGAGCCAGTCTGGATACCTTAACGCGTTATGCGCTGGTGTGTGGGGTAAAGCATCCGCAGATCACGCTTTATTAACAGCTGGCACGCCGGGATCCAGCGTGCCAGTACTGATTAGCACTCGGTCACAATCGTGCTCAGCGGCAGGCGAGATTTTGGCAGCGTGGCGTTGAAATCTTCCACACTGTGATGCCCAACCGGCACCACCACCTGGCTGGTGAAACCTTTCTCTTTCAGGCCGAACTCTTCGTCGAGGATCGCGGCGTCGAAGCCTTCAATCGGTACCGCATCCAGGCCCAGGGCTGCCACGCCCAGCAGGAAGTTACCCACGTTCAGATAAACCTGTTTCGCCATCCACTGGTCGTCATCTTTCAGATCCACACGGTGCATGTCAGCGAAGTAGGTACGACCTTTATGGTTCGCCGCTTTGGCTTCTGGCGTGTTGAAACGGCCATCGGCCTCTTCCTGATCCACCACGCGTTCCAGCCAGGCATCATCCATCGCGGTTTTTGCGCAGAACACCACCACGTGAGAAGCGTCCAGCATTTTGCGCTCGTTGAAGACGTAAGTGCCTGCGGCAGATTTCGCCACGCGAGCTTTACCTTCCTCGGTGCTGGCGACAATAAAGTGCCACGGCTGAGAGTTGGTGCTGGACGGGCTGTATTGCAGCAGGGTTTTGATCTTTTCCGCTTCGTCTGCGGTCAGTTTTTTAGCGGGGTCGAACGCCTTGGTGGAGTGGCGTTTCAGGGCGACAGAAATAATATCCATAACAACTCCTGGTAATGAAATTCGCCCGCACGCGGGCGCGAAAGGAGAGCAGATTACAGCGAGACGCGGAAAAAGATAAGTGCGATTCGAGCGCTTATACTGTTCGTCTCAGACGAACAATCAAACCGGTCTGATCCACTTCTGGTCTTTTTTCGGCAGCTTATCCACCACCAGATTCCACGAGTCATTGATGAGATCGGTCACCAGCTCTGGCGTAACGTCGTCGGTACCGTAGAGGGAAATCCAGTGTTTTTTATTGAGGTGATAGCCCGGTTCCACTCCACGATAAATCTGCTGGTTTAACAGCGATTTTTCCGGGTCTGACTTCAGGCTGACGTGGGGCCGTCCATGTACGGTGCCCATCAGCATAAAAATTTTTCCGCCTATCTTAAACACATCGTATTCCGGTCCAAACGGCCAGCAGTGTTCGGTGAAAGGCAGCTCCAGCGCCACGCGTTTGGCGTGCTCCTGCAGGGATTTACTGTCCATCGCTCTCTTCCTGGGCAAGCCCGCGCCACATAACCTCAAACCCGAGCGCTTTAAAATCGACGGCGCGAGAAGGATCGCGGGTGGCAAATTCCATTGTGGATTCGGCAAGCGATAAGAAAAGCGCATCGCCAAAGGTTTTAAACTCATCGGACATAAATACCTGGCGCACCGAGCGGCGGCAGAGTTCATGCAGCTCCGGGAACATCTCTTTCACCGCCAGTTCCGTTTCGGCGCTCAGCTTTTCACTCACGCCTATCTGGCGGATTGCCGCATGCGCAACGGGGTTACGAATCCCCCAGTCCACATAGCTGTTCCAGATGTTTCGCGTATGCTCTTTCGGTGTGGTAAGGCTGCGGTCCAGATTAGAGAGCATTGACTGACAGAGGTCCTGCTTGAGGTGCAGGTAGAGGGCATTCAGCAGATCGTCTTTGGTAGCAAAGTAGCGGAACAGGGTACCTTCGGCGACGCCCGCTTTACGGGCAATTAACGCCGTTGAGGCGGCAATACCTGACTGCGCAAATGCCGCGGTTGCGGCGTCCAGTAAGGCCTGTTTTTTATCTTCACTCTTCGGACGTGCCACTAAATTTTTCCTCCTGTCAATTGTAAAAACCCTGATTGAAACACGTGCTTTGACCCGCTGCAACGCGGAATGTCAAAGATCGAAAACGTCTTGACGACTTTATCATCATATCTATAATGAATGCTTACTCACTCATAATCAAGTTCAGCCCGCGCAAACCATCGGATGGGGCGCGTTTTCGGGTCAGGATATGAAAAAGTTCCTCTTCATCTGCGTGGTGTTTGTCATGATTATTGCTTCAGCCGCGAGTTTACCGTTTGTTCTGAATGCCGGATTTGGCCAGCCACCGCAGGGTGCGCAGCTCACGGAAGTGGAGGCCTCGCCGCAGTATCGCGACGGCAAATTCCACAATACGTTGCCCACGCCAGGCTATAACGGCGACAAAAATATGCTGGTGGCGATGTGGGAGTTCCTGACCAAAAAGACCGAAAACGCCCGTCCTGCACAGCCGCTGCCGCTGGTGAAAACCGATCTCGCAAGCCTGCCGCGGGAGCAGGAGACGCTGGTGTGGCTCGGTCACTCCTCCTGGTATATGCAGCTGGCGGGGAAACGGATCCTTATCGACCCCGTTCTCGGGAATTACGCCGCGCCGTTTTCATTCCTCAACAAAGCCTTCGCCGGGGAGTATCCCTGGCAGGCGAGCAGCATGCCGGAGATCGACCTGCTGATCATTTCGCACGATCACTACGATCACCTGGATTACGCCACCATCACGGCGCTGCTGCCAAAGGTGAAACGCGTGGTCACCCCGCTGGGCGTGGGATCGCACCTGCGTTACTGGGGAATGAAGCCGGAGATTATTGAAGAGCGCGACTGGAACCAGTCGGTGCGCATCAGCGAGGCGCTGACGGTGCATGTGCTGCCCGCGCGTCACTTCTCCGGGCGCGGCATCAAGCGCAATCAAACCCTGTGGGGCAGTTTTATGTTCGTTACGCCCGAACAGAAGATTTATTACAGCGGCGATTCAGGTTACGGGCCGCATTTTAAGGCCATCGGCGAGCAGTTTGGCGAGGTGGATTTAGCCATTATGGAAAATGGTCAGTACGACCAGGACTGGAAGTACATCCATATGCTGCCGGAAGAGACGGCGCAGGCCTCGGTGGATCTGAACGCGAAAGCCGTGGTGCCGGGACATAACGGGCGCTTCGTGCTGGCGAAACATACCTGGAACGATCCGCTGATCCAACTGGCAAAAGCCAGCAAGGACAAAAATTATCGGCTGTTGACACCCGCGCTGGGCGAGCCTGTCCGGGTGAGTGATCCCACGCAAACATTTCGTGAGTGGTGGGAATAATGATCAATCAGGAAGCTGAAGGGGAGAGCAGTATGACCATTTCCGCTCAAGTCATCGACACTATCGTCGAGTGGATCGACGATAACCTGCACCAGCCATTACGTATCGAAGAGATTGCCCGCCATGCGGGTTACTCGAAATGGCACCTGCAGCGGCTGTTTATGCAATACAAAGGGGAGAGTCTGGGGCGCTATATCCGTGAACGCAAGCTGCTGCTGGCGGCGCGGGATCTGCGCGAATCAGATGCCCGGGTGTACGACATCTGCCTGCGTTACGGGTTTGACTCGCAGCAGACCTTCACCCGCATCTTCACCCGCACGTTCAACCAGCCGCCTGGGGCGTATCGTAAAGAGAACCACAGCAGGGCACACTGAGCTGTTTTACCCGGTGGCGGTTTCGCCTGACCGGGCCTGCATCACGCTTACGACGCCAGTGAAAACCAGCGGCGCCAGACGAAACGCAGCACGAAGAATTCGATGGCGCCGAGCAGTAAGAACCACACGCAGAACAGAATGGTGTAGAGCTGGTTAAGGTCGACCATGTGGAAGGTCTGAACCAGCTTCTGCGCCAGCACCAGCCCGAGAGAGGGTGCCGGTAGCAGCAGGCACGAAAGCAGGGCCAGCAATAAAATGCCGCCCGCAGTGAGCAGCGATTCTAACGGGTGTTTCATCGTAATGTTAATCGTCAGTTAAAAATGTCATTGTCCGGCATCCCGGAACGTAAAGCAATATAAACCCATCCACCCGGTTTCACTGAAATAATAACCGCTTATCAGCTTCTTATTCGTAAAATAAAAATAAATCCTCACGTGCGATTAAAAGAATATCGCGTTATGTCAATTAATGTCTGGATTACGAAAATAATTTTACAAAGGAATAGGTGCTATATCCAATTAACGTTGCAATAACAATGGCTGCGATAATGTATAACGCCAGACGGCGTCCGCGATAAATACCAAACATGGTTCCTCCTCGTTTAAAGTTGGTTTAGAAATATTTTGTAAAAATTGGTTCATCGAAATAGTTTTATGCAGTTTTGAATAACCGAGAAGTCATTATATTGCGGTAGATCAATTTTACTCGCAAGACTTTAAAATGAATTTATTTTAGCCCGAAAGGAATTCAGGCTTCAGTTCACCGGATATTGAAGGAAAAATACGATGACCGAAAAAAAATTGTCCCCGAACGTGCCGCCTTCCGGCGGGCTGGCATACCAGCAGACCGTAGAGCAGGTGCTTGCGCACACCCAGAGCCAGGCCAGTGGTCTGGAGCGTGCAGAGGCGCAGGCGCGTTTGCAAAAACATGGCCCGAATGCGCTGCCGGAGAAAAAAGGTAAACCTGCCTGGCTGCGTTTTTTAGCCCATTTTAATGATGTTCTGATTTATGTCCTGCTGGCCGCAGCCGTATTAACGGCAATAATGGGCCACTGGGTCGATACGCTGGTTATTTTAGGCGTGGCGGTGATCAATGCGTTAATTGGTCATATTCAGGAAAGCAACGCGGAAAAATCGTTGAAGAGTATTCGTAATATGCTCTCCAGCGAGGCGCGTGTTATTCGCGATGGCAACCATGAAACAATACCCACAACTGAAATAGTTCCGGGCGATATTATTGTTTTACGTGCGGGGGATCGTATTCCCGCAGATATGCGCTTAATCGAAGCACATAATTTACGCGTGGAAGAGGCGATTCTCACCGGCGAATCAACGGTGGTAGATAAACACACCAACCCGCTGAACGGTGAACTGCCGCTGGGCGATCGCACTAACCTGGTCTTCTCGGGCACCACCGTAAGCGCGGGTGGGGGGATCGGCGTGGTGATTGCCACCGGGCAGGAGACCGAGCTTGGCCACATCAACCAGATGATGGATGGGATTGAAAAACACCGCACGCCGTTGCTGGTACAAATGGACAAGCTGGGCAAGGCTATCTTCGCCATTATTCTGGCGATGATGGCGGCGCTGTTTATCTTCAGCCTGGTGTTCCGCGAGATCCCAATGGGCGAGCTGCTGCTCTCGCTGATTAGCCTGGCGGTGGCGTCCGTACCGGAAGGTCTGCCGGCGATTATCTCCATTATCCTCTCGCTGGGTGTGCAGGCGATGGCGCGCAAGCGGGCGATTATCCGCAAGCTGCCAACGGTTGAAACCCTGGGGGCGATGACCGTGGTCTGCTCGGATAAAACCGGCACCCTGACCATGAACGAAATGACGGTGAAGGCCATCATCACCGCTGACGCCTGCTATCGCGTGGACGGCAACAGCTACGAGCCGGTGGGCAACATTTACCTGGAAGGCAGCGACGAGCCGATGCAGATCCAGCCGGACACCGTGCTGGAGCAGTACCTGCGCACCATCGACCTGTGCAACGACAGCCAGCTGATTCAGGACGAGCGTGGCCTGTGGGGCATCACCGGTGGGCCGACCGAAGGCGCGCTGAAGGTGCTGGCGGCGAAAGCCCACCTCGCGCCGGTGATGACCACGTTGATTAACAAAATCCCGTTCGACTCGCAGTACAAGTACATGAGCACCCACTACCAGATTGGCAGTGAGGAGCAGATCCTGATCACCGGCGCGCCGGATGTGATTTTCGCCCTCTGCGCACAGCAGCAGACCCGCAACGGTGCGCAGACGTTTGACCGCGCGTACTGGGAAAGCGAGATGGAGCGCTATGCGCGCCAGGGACTGCGTATGGTGGCCGCGGCGTTCAAACCGGCAAACGGCGAGCAGGCGCTGACGCATGACGATCTCAGCCACGGTCTGATCTTCCTCGGTATCGCCGGGATGATGGATCCACCGCGCCCGGAAGCCATTGACGCCATTAACGCCTGCCAGCAGGCGGGGATCCGCGTGAAGATGATCACCGGCGATCACCCGCAGACGGCAATGAGCATTGGCCAGATGCTGGGGATCACCAACAGCGAGCAGGCGGTGACCGGCTACCAGCTGGAGAAGATGGATGACACCGAGCTGGCGGACGCGGCGGTGAAGTATGACATCTTCGCCCGTACCAGCCCGGAGCATAAGCTGCGCCTGGTGAAAGCGCTGCAGGATAAAGGCGAAATCGTCGGCATGACCGGCGACGGCGTGAACGATGCCCCGGCGCTGCGTCAGGCGGACGTGGGTATTGCGATGGGCATCAAAGGCACGGAAGTGACCAAAGAGGCGGCGGACATGGTCCTGACGGACGATAACTTCGCCACCATTGCCAGCGCGGTAAAAGAGGGGCGTCGTGTCTACGACAACCTGAAGAAAACCATTCTGTTCATCATGCCAACTAACCTGGCGCAGGGGCTGTTGATTGTGATTGCGCTGCTGGCGGGGAACATCATTCCGCTCACGCCGGTACTGATTCTGTGGATGAACATGGCAACCTCCGCCACGCTCTCCTTCGGCCTGGCGTTTGAAGCCGCCGAGCGCAACATCATGCGCCGTCCGCCGCGTCAGACCGGGCAGCACGTGATGGACGCGTATGCCGTGTGGCGCGTGGCCTTTGTGGGCACCATGATTGCTATCGCCGCCTTTGCGCTGGAAGCCCTGCTGGCCCCGCGCGGTCACAGCGCGGAGTTCATCCGCACCGTGCTGCTGCAGATGCTGGTCTGCGCCCAGTGGGTGTACATGATTAACTGCCGCAACACCGAAGGGTTCTCCCTGAACCGTGGCCTGCTGGCAAACAAAGGGATCTGGCTGGTTACCGGCGTGCTGTTCCTGCTTCAGGCGGCCATTATCTACCTGCCGTTTATGCAGATGCTGTTCGGGACGGAAGCGCTGCCGCTGCGCTACTGGTTCGTAACGCTTGCGGTAGCGGGCGTGATGTTCTTCGTCGTCGAAATCGAGAAGCGACTCACCCGCAGGTTCCGTAAGGCTGCATAACCTTTTGCCCTCACCCTAACCCTCTCCCACCGGGAGAGGGGACCCTGACCTCCCTCTCCCGGTGGGAGAGGGCCGGGGTGAGGGTAATAACCCTGAGGTACTCCCATGAAATTCCCACTCCTGTTCGCACTGTTTACCTTCACCCTGCCACCTGCTTTTGCCGCCGCCATTCCTGTTCGCGTTGCCACCGTGGAACAAACTACCCACGCTGCTGAGCGCCAGATCCCGGGCCGCATCGAGGCGATTCACACCGTTGAGTTGCGAGCACGCACGGAAGGCGTGATAACCAAAATCAACTTCCGCGACGGGCAATATGTGAAAAAAGGCGACGTGCTGTTCGAACTGGATGATGCCGAGCCGCGTGCTGCCGTGCGTCTGGCCCAGGCCGAGGTGACGAGCGCCGAAGCGACGCTGCGGCAGGCGCAGCAGCAGCTCTCCCGTTTTGAAAGCCTGGGCAACAACAACGCCATCAGCCGCCACGATGTGGATAACGCCCGTATGCAGCGCGATGTTGCCCGCGCCGCGCTGGAGCAGGCGAAAGCCCGGCTTGAAACCCGCAACGTGACGCTGGGGTACACGCGCATCACATCACCGATTGCCGGGCGCGTGGGGCACAGCAACTTCCACGTCGGCAGCCTGGTCAACCCCGCAAGCGGTGTACTGGTGGATGTGGTGCAGCTGGATCCGATCCGCATCGCTTTTGCGCTGGAAGAGGGCGCGTTTGCCGCTAAAGTCGGCAAGCATAACGATCTCCGCGCCATGAAGCAGGCCTGGCAGGCGTTAATTGACAACAACGGCCAGCGTATCGTCGGCGAGTTGACGTCGGTGGACAACCGCATCGACCCGCGCACCGCCAGCGTGATGCTGCGCGCCGAATTCGCCAATCCACGCCATCAGCTGCTGCCCGGCGGCAATGTGAATGTTTTTCTGCGGCCCGCCAGCGCAACGCCTGTTATGACGCTGCCCGCCGCTGCCGTACAGCAGAATGACGACGGTTTCTTCGCCTGGGTGGTCAACGCCGACGGCAGGGCGGAAAAACGTCCGCTGACGGTCGCCGGACAGATCGGGCAGCAGTTCCAGATCGCCTCTGGCGTACAGCCTGGTGAGCGAGCAATCGCTGACGGCGTGCAGCGTGTTCAGCCCGGCGCTGCCGTCCAGATACTCAATTAAGGAGCCATCATGCTGACGTTTTTCATCAAACGCCCGCGCTTTGCGATGGTGATTGCGCTGGTCATTACCCTGTTGGGGGCTATCGCGCTGAAGCTGATCCCGGTGGAGCAGTATCCGCAGATCACGCCGCCGGTCGTGAATGTGTCAGCGTCATGGCCGGGGGCCAGCGCGGCTGACGTGGCCGAGGCCATCGCCACGCCGCTGGAGACCCAGCTTAACGGCGTGGACCACATGCTGTATATGGAGTCCACCAGTTCGGATGAAGGCACTTACAGTCTGAACATCACGTTTGCTGCCGGGACAGACCCGGATCTGGCCGCCATCGACGTGCAAAACCGCGTGTCGCAGGCCACGGCACAGCTACCGGCCGAGGCACAGCAAAACGGCGTGCAGGTGCGCAAGCGCGCCACCAACCTGATGATGGGGGTAAGTCTTTACTCACCGGAAAACACCCACACGCCGCTGTTTGTCAGCAACTACGCCAGCACTCAGGTGCGCGAGGCGCTGTCCCGTTTGCCCGGCGTCGGGCAGGTGCAGATGTTTGGCGCGCGCGACTACAGCATGCGCATCTGGCTGCGGCCCGATCGCATGAACGCGCTCAACGTCACCACCGACGACGTGGCGCAGGCGCTGCGCGAGCAGAACGTGCAGGGCGCGGCAGGCCAGGTCGGTACACCACCGGTCTTTAACGGCCAGCAGCAGACCCTGACCATCAACGGGCTGGGGCGCTTAAACCAGGCAGAAGAGTTTGCCAACATCATCATCCGCGCGGGCGAGATGGGGCAACTGGTACGCCTGCAGGACGTTGCCACCATCGAACTTGGCTCGCGCAGCTACAGCTCCGGCGCGCAGTTGAACGGACATGACTCCGCCTACCTTGGTATTTACCCCACTCCGTCTGCTAACGCCCTGCGCGTTGCCGGGGCGGTGCGTGCAGAGCTGGAGCGTCTCTCGACGCGCTTCCCGGACGACCTGGTTTATGAGGTGAAATTCGACACCACCACCTTCGTGGCTGCCACCATTAAAGAGATTGGCGTCTCCCTGGCGCTGACGATGCTGGCGGTGGTGGTGGTCGTTTCCCTGTTCCTGCAGAGCTGGCGCGCCACGCTGATTGTCGCCCTTGCCATTCCGGTGTCGCTGGTGGGCACCTTTGCGGTGCTCTATACGCTTGGCTATTCCGCCAACACGCTTAGCCTGTTCGCCATTATTCTGGCGCTGACCATGGTGGTGGATGACGCCATCGTGGTGGTGGAGAGTGTTGAAACGCTGATGGCGGAAGGGCAGAGCCGGACGGCGGCGACCGCGCTGGCGCTGCGCCAGATTGCCGGGCCGGTGATCGCGACGACGCTGGTGCTGCTGGCGGTATTCGTGCCGGTGGCGCTGCTGCCGGGGATTGTCGGCGAGCTGTACCGCCAGTTTGCGGTCACGCTCTCCACCGCCGTAACGCTCTCAAGTCTGGTGGCGCTGACGCTGACACCCGCGCTGTGTGCGCTGCTGCTGCGTCCGCGTCCGGCGCAGCCCGCGGCGATTTTCCGCGGCTTCAACCGGGGGCTGGAGGCCACGCGTAACCTCTACTCCCGCATGGTGAGTATATTCACCCTTCGTCCGTGGCTGGCGCTGCTGGCCACCGCAGGCGCGGCGGCTGTAGTGGTGTTCAGCTTTATGTCGATGCCTAAAGATTTCCTGCCGCAGGAAGATCAGGGCTACTTCTTCGCCAGCGTTCAGCTGCCGGAAGCGGCCTCGCTGGAGCGCACCGAGGCGGTGATGGCTACGGCACGCGAATTAATTGCTAAACATCCGGCGGTGGAAGACGTGATTCAGGTCTCCGGGTTTAACATCCTCAACGGCACCAGCGCCTCCAACGGCGGGTTTATCTCCATCATGCTGAAGGACTGGAGCGAGCGTCCGCCGCTGGATGACGTGATGGGTACCCTTCAGCGCCAGCTGCTGGCGCTGCCGGAAGCAACCATCATGACCTTTGCCCCGCCGACGCTGCCGGGGCTGGGCAATGCTTCCGGCTTCGACCTGCGTATTCAGGCGCAGGCGGGGCAGAGCCCGGCGGAGCTGGAGCGCATCACCCGCGAGGTGCTGGTGAAAGCCAACCAGCATCCGCAACTGAGCCGCGTATTCACCACCTGGAGCAGCAACGTGCCGCAGCTGACGCTGACCGTTGACCGCGAGCGCGCGGCGCGTCTCGACGTACCGGTGTCACGCATCTTCAGCAGCCTGCAGACCGCATTTGGCGGCACGCGTGCCGGCGATTTCAGCGTCAACAACCGCGTCTACCACGTGGTGATGCAAAATGAGATGCAGTGGCGCGAGCGCGCCGGGCAAATCAGCGAGCTGTTTGTGCGCAGCAACAACGGCGAGCGGGTGCGCCTGAGTAATCTCGTGACCATCACGCCCACCGTTGGCGCGCCGTTCCTGCAGCAGTACAACCAGTTTCCGTCGGTGTCGGTGAGCGGTTCCGCGGCGGAAGGGGTAAGCAGCAGCACTGCGATGGCGGCGATGGGCGACATTCTGGCGCAGAGCCTGCCCGCCGGGTACGACTACGCCTGGAGCGGCATGTCATACCAGGAGCAGCAGACCGGCAATCAGGCGATCTGGATCGTGCTGGCGGCGGTGGTGATGGCGTGGCTGTTCCTCGTCGCCCAGTACGAGAGCTGGACGCTACCGGCGAGCGTGATGCTCTCGGTGCTGTTCGCCATCGGCGGGGCGCTGGTCTGGCTGTGGATTGCCGGCTACGCCAACGACGTGTATGTGCAGATTGGCCTGGTGTTGCTGATAGCCCTTGCTGCCAAGAACGCGATCCTTATCGTCGAGTTTGCCCGCGCGCGGCGCATGGAGGGGATAGCAATTGTCGATGCGGCTCGCGAGGGGGCATCACGCCGCTTCCGTGCGGTAATGATGACGGCGGTATCGTTCATCATTGGCGTCCTGCCGATGATGCTGGCGACCGGGGCGGGTGCCCAAAGCCGTCGCATCATTGGTACTACGGTATTCAGCGGTATGCTGGTGGCGACCGTAGTGGGGATCCTGTTCATCCCCGCACTGTTTGTGCTGTTCCAGCGCCTGCGCGAGTGGGGGCACGGCCTTACGGACTCGTCGCCCACAGCTCGCAGTGCTTCTGAACCAGAGAAATAAGCGAGCCGCCGTCGGCGATAAAGTCCCGCATGCGCTGCGCCTCGCTCTTGCCCTGCTTTAACAGCAGGGCAAGTTCCTTAATCGCGCTCGTCGCGCCGAGTTTCTCGGCCGATGGCGCAACCTGCTCCAGCAACCAGGCAAGATCTTCCGCCACCGTCTTATGCTCGCCGGTATGCACGTCCGTCAATATGCCCTCAAGCCCGTAGCGACACGCCTGAAAACGGTTAAAGCGATACAGCAGAAAATCCCTCTCCTGATGCTTATACGGCCGGGTGGTCAGCAGCCAGTGGGATGTCGCCTGGATCAGCCCGGCGATATTGATCGCATGGCCGAGCGTCAGCGGCGTATCCATCACCCGCACCTCAACGGTGCCAAAATGTGGGCTGGGGCGAATGTCCCAGTGCAGATCTTTAATGCTGTCGATCATGCTGGTTGAGCTCAGGCGGCGAAACAGCCCCTCGAACTCCTGCCAGTTGTTGACCCACGGCATCTGCCCGTTATCCGGGAACCCGGAAAAGATATTGAGTCGCGAGGAGGCGAACTTCGTGTCTGTGCCCTGCATGTAGGGTGATGCGGCGGCCAGGGCGATAAAGTGCGGGACAAAGCGTGACAGGCCATGCAGCAGATAAATCGCGTCATCGCCGGTCCGGCACCCGACATGCACGTGCTGGCCAAACACCGTCGCCTGTAAAATCAGATAGCCAAAGCGCTCCAGCGTGATGTTGTAGCGCTCGTCATCGCACACCTCCTGCCGCTGCCACTTCTGGAACGGATGCGTCCCGCCGCCGCAGATCTGAATATGCTGCTCCGCCGCCGCCCGCAAAATGCTCTGCTGCATCATGGAGAACTGTGCCGCCGCCTGATCGATGTTCTGGCACACGCCGGTGGCAATCTCAAGCATGCTTTCGGTGATATCGTGTTTAACTTCACCGCCTTTGATGTCGTCTTTAACGGCGGCGATAAGCGCGGAAGAGTCCTGGCTCAGATCGTATCCCGGTGGGTTAACCACCTGCAGCTCGAGTTCGATGCCAAGGGTATAGGGTTCAGAGGATTTGAAATCGGGTAAAGGCATGGCGCACTCCGTTGTCTGTCGTGTGTTGAGTATAGACAACGACGTGGCGCTCACTTTTTACAGTGGTATAACTGTTAGCAGGCTTAGCGAAAAGGGGAGTTAACCATGTCTGACAATCCAGTGATTGCGCTGATTGGTCCTGGTGCAATTGGTACCACTATCGCCGCGGTGCTACATGACGCTGGCCGCACGCCGCAGTTGTGCGGACGCACCGCACATCCTGAACTGCGTCTGCGCGACGACGAAGGTGAAACGGTCGTGCCGGGTCCGGTATTAACCGACCCGTCCGTCGTTACGCGTCCCGCCGATCTGGTTTTTGTGGCGGTAAAAACGACGCAGAACGCCGACAGCGCCGGGTGGCTGCGCGCCCTGTGCGATGAAAACACAGTGGTCTGCGCCCTGCAAAACGGCGTGGAGCAGAAAGCCCAGTGGGAGCCGTGGGTTAATGGCGCAACGGTGCTGCCGTCGGTGGTCTGGTTCCCGGCGCAGCGTGAGCCGGATGCCTCCGTCTGGCTGCGCGCCAAACCGCGCCTGACGCTGCCGGACGTTCCGCAGGCAAAACGGGTGGTAGACGCGTTGCAGGGCACACGCTGTGCGGTTGAGCTGTCGGCTGATTTCGCCACTGTCGCCTGGCGCAAGCTGCTGCAAAACGCGGTGGCCGGGCTGATGGTGCTGGCCAACCGTCGTGCCGGGATGTTTTCGCGCGAGGATATCAGCGCGCTGGGGCTGGCGTATCTGCGCGAAGGCCTTGCTGTCGCCCGTGCCGAGGGGGCAGCGCTCAATGATGACGTTGCGCAGGAGATCCTGGCGAACTTCCAGCGCGCACCGGCCGATTTAGGCACCTCGATCCTTGCCGACCGCCAGGCCAACCGCCCACTGGAGTGGGATATCCGCAACGGCGTGATCCAGCGCTATGGCCGCGCGCACAGTATTCCGGTGCCCATCAGCGATGTGATAGTGCCGCTGCTGGCGGCGGGGAGCGAGGGGCCGGGCTAACGGCCGCTGTTTTTCCGTTCGGCAAAGTAGTGCGCGGGCGTGGTGCCCATTGCTTTGCGAAACATGGTGATAAACGCATTCACGGATTCATACCCGAGTTTTGTCGCCACATTCTGCACCGGGGCACCGCTCGCCAGCTCCTGCAGGGCGATAATCAGGTGCAGCTGCTGCCGCCATCGCCCAAAGCTCAGCCCGGTCTCGCGCTGCATCAGACGCGCAAAGGAACGTTCGCTGAGCGCCAGCCGTTTGGCCCAGTCTTTCAGGGTGCTTCTGTCCTCAGGGTGGCTGACCAGCGCGTCGGCCATCGCGCGTATTTTGGGATGCGCCGAAACCGGCAGGCTCAGCTTTTGCTGCGGCATGCTGGTCAGTTCATCAAGCGTTACCCGGGTGAGTCTTGCCGCGTGGCTGTCCGGCGGATAATCAACCTCTTCGCGGGTTAAACGGTCAACCAGTTCCTTAATCAACGGCGAAATTGCCAGGATGCAGCATCGCGCCGGGAGCGCCGCGGCACCGGGCTCAATAAACATATAGTTGAGATGGGCGTTCCAGGTCGCTTTGGCGCTATGCGGAATGCCGCCGGGGATCCAGACCGCGCAGTCTGGCGGCACGATCCAGATATCGTTTTCCGCATAACAACTGACCGCGCCATAGCGGGCAATAATCAGCTGCCCCTTGCGGTGGGTGTGTACCGGCACTTCTGCAGCGTAGTCCACGAAGTCCAGATGACGCGCCACGGCAGGAGAGGCTGTGGCGTCAGGGTCATAGAGCGTATTAGCAAGTTGAGGTTTCATGTTTATGGCAACATTTAGGTATTTTTTGACAGAATAGAGTATTTAAGCGCGCTGACAAGCCGGTAATAATCCCGGCATGAACATCCTCATCTCTCGTTATTTACCAGCCGCACTGCAAAGCGATGCCCGGGCGCTGCTCTATTCCGCAAGGACATTTGCTGCCGCGATGCTGGCGTATTACATTGCGCTGTCGATCGGTCTCGACCGCCCTTCATGGGCCATTATTACCGTTTACATTGTGTCGCAGACGTCGGTGGGGGCATCGCTCAGCAGGGGCCTTTACCGTCTGGCCGGAACCGTAACGGGGGCCTGCGCCACCGTGCTGATCGTGCCCACCTTCGCAAATATGCCGATGGTTTGCAGCGTGGTGCTGACGGGGTGGATCACGTTCTGTCTCTGGTTATCTCTGCTGGAACGCACGCCCCGGGCCTATGCCTTTGTGCTGGCAGGTTACACCGCGAGCCTGATTGGTTTCCCGGCGGTCTCTGAGCCCGGTGCGATTTTTAACATCGCCGTCGTTCGGGTGCAGGAGATTGCGATTGGTATCTTCTGCGCGGCGGTGATTCACCGCTATGTATTGCCTGCGCGTATCTCCGCGCAGTTCAACAGCGCCTTATCGCAGACGCTGCGCACCGCACGCGAGCGGGTAGCCGACACGTTAGCGGGCAAACCCGGTACGGTGACGTCGCCCCTGCATTTTGCGCTGTCGCTGCAGTTCCTGCAGGGAATGAGCCATCATATCCCGTACGATTTCGCCCTTGCCGTTCCGGTACGCCAGGCCCGAAAAGCCATTCATGACCGGCTGGCGCGGTTGATTATGGTGAACTGTGAACTGCGTGACCGCTTACCCCTGACGGCGACAATGCCCGCTGAACTGCAAACCGTGCTGGACGATGTCCAGGCCTGGCTTGCCTGTGACGATGAAGAACAACGAAAACAGCTGGCAGACGCCCTCATTAAGCGTTGCCAGCAGGTCGCTGAGCGCGATGCTTCTCGTGCGCGGAGCCTGAAAGAGGCGGAGCGGGCAAGTTTTACCCGTTATCTGACGGAGGCCGTGCTTCTTTTGCAACAGTGCGATCGTCTTTCAGATGCGATCCACCACAGCCAGTTTGCGTCCGATCGCGTACAGAGCAGCGCGATCAAAGGCTACGTCTTCCACCGCGATCCGCTTACCGCCGCGCGCACGGCGCTGGGGGCGTTCGTCATCATCCTGAGCGGTTGTCTGGTCTGGATTTACTCCGCCTGGCCCGACGGCGGCACGGCAGTTTCGATCCTCGGTGTCTGCTGCACGCTGTTCGGCAGCTTCGACACCCCGGCGCCGCACCTCGTGAAATACATCATCGGCAGCATCTGGGGCGTAGTGATAAGCCTGCTCTACAGCTTTGCGCTACTTCCACAGGTGAGTGATTTCGCCGTGCTGGTGGCGGTACTTGCGCCAGCGTATCTGCTGGCCGGGTCGCTGCAGGCGCGCCCACCCACCACCTTTATGGCGATGGGGATCACCCTCACGCTGCCGGTGCTATCGGAGCTAAGCGCGCGCTACAGCGGCGATTTCGCCGCGGCGCTAAACGCCGCCATTGCTCTCTTTTTCGCGACCGGTTTTGCCGTCATCAGCATGAGCCTGCTGCAAACCGTGCAGGCCGATGCCGCCATCAACCGGCTGCTGAGGTTGTGCCAGCGCGATATCCGCCGCAGCGTGAAAGGAAAAATGCAGAGCGATGAAACCCACTGGATCAATCTGATGATCGACAGGGCGGCCCTGTTACTGCCGCGCTTGCCACGCAGCGGACACGCCACCGAACAGGCGCTTAACCGACTGCTGCACGCGCTGCGGATTGGCCTCTCGGTGCGACACCTCCGCCGTACTGATATGCCGTCGGAGATCAACGCGCTGCTTTATCAACTGACGACGACGTCAGACACCGCCGCCTTACGTGAACGCCTCGCCGCCGCCATTGGCTGCCGTTTGCCTGCGGCTGATGAACAAACGCGGCAGGTTATCGGCAGGCTGGTGGATCTCCACTGCGCATTACGGGGGCCGGACGATGGTCAATGATCTCAATGTCGGGGGCGTATTGCTCCCCGGGTTACTGATGGTGGCGCTCGTGGCACTGGTCTGCACGCTGCTTCTCATACCGCTTTTCTCTCTCAGCAGGCTTTACCGCCGTTTGCCGTGTCGCCCGTTGATGGATGTTTCAACCTGGATCGTTACCTTTTACCTGCTCATGCAGGGGTTAACCGCGTTGGGGTTATTGATATGAAAGCATTACTTTCTCTGCTGGGCCGTTATGCGCTGACGCTCAGCGCCGTTGCGGCGGCAACGTGTCTGGCGTTTATCTTGTGGAAACATTACGCCCAGACCCCATGGACCCGCGACGGACGCGTGCGGGCGGATGTGGTGCAGATAGCGCCGGACGTCTCCGGGCCGGTTATCAGCGTGGCGGTGCGGGATAATCAGTGGGTAAACCAGGGTGATGTGCTCTACAGCATCGATCCGCGCTGGCTCAAACTCGCGGTGGTCAGCGCGCAGGCGGATGTGGAGTCAAAACGCCATGAGATGCTGATGCGCCAGGATGCCGCCCGGCGACGCACGCAGATTAAGGACGCCATCTCCCGCGAGGATTTGCAGCAAACTGGCAGTGCGGCGAACGTCGCGGCAGCCAATTATCATGGCGCACTTGCCGCGCTGGCGCTGGCCGAGCTTAATCTGGCTCACGCCACCGTTCGCTCGCCAGTCTCGGGATACGTCACGCATCTGCGGCTTCGCCCTGGCGATTATGCGACAGCGGGGGAGACAAAGGTGTCCATCGTTGATGCCCACAGCTTTTGGGTGGTGGGATATTTTGAAGAGACCAAACTGCGCCATATCCGCGTGGGGGATAGCGCGCAGGTGGCGCTGATGGGTTATGACCCTGTACTCACGGGGCACGTAGAGAGCATCGGTCATGGGATTGGCGATAACAACGACGAGACCGGCGGGCTGGGTCTGCCCGACGTGGAGCCCACCTTCAGCTGGGTGCGGCTGGCGCAGCGCGTGCCGGTGCGCATTCATATCGACAGCTTACCGAAGGGAGTTGAGCTGGTGGCGGGCCTGTCGGCGAGCGTGGCGGTGGGACAATAATCTGGGGATAGTCAGCCTTAAACACATATGCGAAACTTACCGCTTCTGAAAAAATGTGGTGGGACCCGCTCAATGTCAGAACCATCTTCGCAGTGCCTGTTTAATGAAGGAATGATCGCTTTTCCTGAGGGCTATCAGGATCGTACCGTCAATGTCTTCGCGCCGCCTGCAGCGGATGCGCCAGCATTCAACATCTCCCGTGATACCCTCAACCCCGGCGAAGCGCTTGCCGCGTATATCGATCGCCAGCTCGCCCTGATGGAAAAACATCTCAAGGGCTGGAAGCAGGGTGAACGCAGTGCCGCAACGCTCGGCGACGGCCTTTTGCAGGGTGAAATTATCCACGCCAGCTATCTGCGCGACGGGAAACGCATCTGGCAGCAGCAGGCCGTGTTTAATGCCGAAGGCGATAACATTCTGGTGTTCACCATGACCTGCACCCGTACGCTGGGCGATACGGACTGCGCGCTGTTCGGCGATCTTCTCAGGAGCTTTCGCTTCCACCATTAACACCAGGGATAGTCGTTATGTTTGAAGCTGCACGCGTTGGTGATGATATCGGCCACTCCGGTGCGCTGGCCGGGATGATTGCCGGAACGATTGTCGGTGGCCTGATTGCCGCCGCCGGGGGCATTCTGGCGGGGGCGATGTTTATTGCCGGTCTCGGCGCATCCTGCCTTGGCGTGGGTGTGCTGCTCGTCGGCGCAAGCCTGGCCGTGGGGTATTACACCGGGGAGCTGGCGACCGCCGCCCGGGACAGTATCGCCGACGCCGGGGCATCCAGTATGACGAAGAAAGGCGTCATCACCTCCGGCTCGCCCAATGTGTTTATCAACAGCAAACCCGCAGCCATCGCGACGGACAGCGCGGTGAAGTGCTCGGACGATGGCTCGCAGCAGATGGCCGAAGGCTCTAAGCGTGTCTCGATTAACAGCCAGCCTGCGTCCCGCATCGGGGATCGCACCACCTGCGACGCGAAGGTGATGACCGGCTCGGACAACGTCTTCATCGGCGGCGATCCCCAGCAAACCCTGCCCATTCAGTCTGAAGTGCCCGAGTGGCTCTATAAAGTCTCCGATCTTACTTTGCTGTTCGCCGGGCTTCTCGGCGGGTGGGGCGGTGCGGCCGGCAAAGTCGGGGCGCTCTCTAAGCTGCTGGGCAAAATCCCTGGGATCAATAAGCTGGCCCGTATCGCCTGCCGCGCCGGCACGCTGATGACCGGCGTAGCGGCCGCGGGGATCATCGCCCGTCCGGTGGATATCGTCAGCGGACAGAAGTTTCTCAGCGGGGATGATGAACTCGATTTCGTTCTGCCGTCGCGCCTGCCGGTGCGCTGGCAGCGCTACTGGCGCAGCGGCAACCCCGGTGACAGCGTGCTGGGCCGCGGCTGGAGCCTGTTCTGGGAAAGCCGCCTGGAGCCCTATCAGGACGGGCTGGTGTGGCGTGCGCCGTCCGGCGATTACGTTGCCTTCCCGAACGTGCCGAAAGGGATGCGCACCTACTGCGAGAGCGAAAAAAACTGGCTTGAACATCACCATGACGACAGCTGGTCGGTGTATGACGTCAGCGGCGAGCGCTGGCACTATGCGCCGCTGCAGGATGACGCACCGTCACTGCTTCAGCGCATCTCAGAACCCTGCGGCAACGATATCCTCTTCGAGTGGAATGCGGATAATACCCTGCATGCCCTGACCGACAGCGCGGGCCAGCGCGTGGTCTGCCGCTACGACCGTGACAGGCTCGCCAGCGCCTGGCTGGATGACGAGATTTGCCTGGTCAGTTACGCTTATGATGAACAGCGCCAGCTGGTCTGTGTGACCGGCCGGGGCGGTAGCGTGCGCCGACGCTTCCGCTGGCAGGACGGGCTGATGAGCGCCCACGAGGACGCCAATGGCCTGCTGAGCGAATACCGCTGGCGGGAGATTGACGGCCTGCCGCGCGTGGTCGGTTTCCGCCACAGCGGCGGCGAACAGCTGACGTTTGAATACGATTTTGAAAACGGCATCCGTCGCGCCATTCGTGATGATAGTGCGCAGGCGCACTGGCTGATTGACGACGACGACAACGTCGCGCGCTTCACGGATTACGACGGTCGACAGACGACGTTTGTCTACCGCGACGGCGAGCTCAGCGATGTCATTCTGCCCGGCGGTGCGATGCGCTGCAGTACCTGGGATAAGTATGGCCGCATGACCAGTGAGACGGACCCGGCAGGCCGTCGCACAGAATATTACTGGTATCGTCTGACCGATCGCATCACCCGGACGGTCTACCCGGACGGTACTTCATCGCAGGCGATGTACGACCTTCGCGGTCGTCTGCTGTCGGAAACGGATCCGGCCGGTAACGCCACCGCGTATCACTATCCCGATGAGGAAGAGAACCTGCCGGAGAGCATCACTGATGCCCTCGGCGGCGTGGTACGTCTGGTCTGGAACATCCAGGGGCTGCTGACGCAGCGCACCGATTGCTCCGGCAGCGTGACCCGTTTCAGTTACGACCGTTTCGGGCAGCTGATTGCCAGCGAGGATGCGGAAGGGAATATCACGCGTCGGGAGTGGAACAACGCCGGGCTGCTGAGTGCCGTGATCCATCCGGACGGCAGCCGCGAGTCGCTGGTGTGGAACGAACGCGGCCAGCTCACGGGCTGGCGCGACCCGCTGGAAAGCGAGGTGCGCTGGGCCTATAACGCGCTCGGCCTCCCGGTCAGCCTTACCGACCGTATTGGCCGCGTGCGCCAGTGGCGCTACGACCCGCGCGGTAACCTGCTGCGACTCGATAACGGCAACGGGGCGGAATACCGCTTCACCTATGACGCCGTGGGCCGCCCGCTCAGCGAAACGCGCCCGGACGAGACCGTGCGCCATATGGAATGGGATGCGCGAGGGTTCCTCTGCGCGCTCGAAGAAAACGGCCGACCTGCCGCCGACGGCGGCATTGCCCGTCGCGTCCAGCAGTTCAGCTATGACGACAGCGGGCTGCTGATCGGGCGAACTCAGCGCCACGCGGAGTACCGCTACGTCCGTGACCTGAGCGGCCAGATCACCCGCATCCGTCGCACCCCAACAGCCGAAGGCGTTGCGCTGGGTATCGAAAGCGATGAGATTGCATACCGCCATGATGCCGCCGGGCGCGTGCTGAGCGAATCCGGCATTAACGGCGCGGTGGGCTATGAATGGGATGCCCTGAGCAACCTGACCGGCCTGACGCTGCCCGGCGAGCAAAAGCTGGCCTGGCTGCACTATGGCTCCGGCCATGTCAGCGCCATCCGCTTCGGGCAGCAGTTGGTGACCGAGTTCACCCGCGACCGCCTGCACAGGGAAATTCGCCGCACCCAGGGCGCGCGCGAGCAGCTCCGCCAGTATGACAGCCTTGGCAGACGTACCCTGCAGCGCAGTGAGCTGAGTACGGAGGTGACCCTGCCGGAGCAGGCGATACTGGAACGTCTGTATCGCTACACCGCACGCGGTGAGCTTTCTGGCGTTAGCGACACCCTGCGCGGTGAGGTGGATTACGGCTACGACGCCGAAGGGCGTCTGCTGAAGCACTACGAGGCCCGACAGGGGCACAGCCGCGCGCAGTTCAGCTATGACGCCGCGGATAACCTCGCCGCCAATGACGATGCGGTACCGGTCACGGATAACCGCCTGCAGCACTGGCAGGCGCTGTTTATGAAATACGACCACTGGGGCAACCTGGTCAGCCGCCGCAACGGACTGTATGAACAGCATTATGCGTATGACGCCGAGAACCGGCTGGTATCCGCCCGCGGAACCGGGCCGGAAGGGCGGTTTGAGGCGCGCTATCACTACGACGCGCTGGGCCGCCGTACCCGCAAAATCGTCACCACCGCGCACGGCACCACCGAAACGCGCTTCCTGTGGCAGGGCTACCGCCTGTTGCAGGAGCAGCAGCAAACCGGGCTGTGCAGTACGTATATTTATGACCCGAATGAAGCCTGGAGCCCGCTGGCGCGGGTGGATCACCTTCGTGACCAGAGCAGCGGTGAGATTTACTGGTTCAACACCGACCTGAACGGCGCGCCGCTGGAAGTGACCGACGAACGTGGTGCGGTACGCTGGAGCGGCCAGTACGGCAGCTTTGGCGAGGTACGCCATCAGAGCGAAGGGTTCTCACGGGTTGTGAATCGCACAGCGATGGCGCATCAACCGCTTCGCTATGCAGGGCAGTACGCTGACGGTGAAACGGGGCTGCACTATAACCTGTTCCGCTACTACGACCCGCAGGTCGGGCGGTTTATTGTGCAGGATCCGATTGGGTTGAATGGCGGGTGGAACCTTTATCAGTATGCGCCGAATCCGTTGGGGTGGATTGATCCGCTGGGTTTAATAAATGAATTTGGAATCGCAGGCTATGGAAGCCCCGTCCATGCAAAAGATGGTTTAACTGCACATGAATTATTACAAAATGCATGGCTAAGAAATAATGGCATAATAAAAGGTAGAATGTCTGGTATCGCAACTACCAACCCAGCGATAGCTTTACAAGAAAATGCTATGCATAAAACTATATCTAAATTACAGGCCAAATATGGATTGCATAATCCTAATGTATTAAAAAACCAGACCGCATTGCAGAATATAAACAGGAATACTGCAATTACTCGAAGGGGTATTTACGAAGACTTGGTGAACAACAGAGGTTGGGAACGTCAAAACGCTAAGAAGTTTGCCACTGAAACGGCAATGAAACTTAGAGAAGAGTCTATTGGGTTTGCAAGAAAAAATGGGTTAACAAAATGTTAAAATCTAATCTGATCGCTAAAATAAGTACCCTCCCTGATGGTGATATCATTGGGCGGATTGGTGGAAATATCCCTGAATTCTTTTTAGATAAACTTGATGATATTCAGGGTTATAAGTTTTATTTGACAGTTCAGAATCCTGATGATGGACATGAGTATATTACGATACTTACTCCTGAAGGATATGATGATATGATTGATAACAATATATACCCTAATTGTTCCGTAAAAGTTATTACGCATACTTTTTCTGATGAAAGCAATAATGATGCATTTACGATAAAACACATTAATAAGGCAGCTATTGTTGGGTATGATAAAGTTGAAAGTGAAGAGTTTGATTTTATCACTAAAACTGAAGAAGCAAGGTTAATACAATCGGAAGACTATTATTTTGATTCATTGCAAAAGGATGGTTATAAATTCTTCATGCAAATAGATGAAGATTATTATCCAGATGCATTGCTTGATGGTGATTACATCTTTGGTTACGGTGCTTTGTATTTGTATAAAAAAATATCCGGCGGAAATATTATAGCTGGTTTTTGGCAGTACTCGTAAAGACAAGTGATTAATATAAGCCGGATTAATATTAATTATTCCGGCTTATATAATATAGATGATGTTTTTATGCGGAATGAATTTTTTCTTGATTTTTTACTTACGTCTATAAAATTTCTCTAATTAATAATGGTGTTATTGTCAGGCGTCAGGAAAAGAAATTTTATATAATTTAATAATACTTACGCGCCCGTGTTTAAAATTCTAACTCCGCCAAAATGTTAATGTTTAAAGCTACATAGTTTCAATTGGTTAAGAATGTAATTCGATATGCACAACAGAGTATTGTTGATATGAATATAAAGTCAATAGAAACAAAATATGATATGATTTACGGTCGTGATGCTTTAATAGTATCTAGCACCGAGCTAAAACTTTACCTCTTTATTTTTTTGGTAAATGCTTCTTTAAGTTTATCTTTTTGTAAGCCAAGTATAAAAGATGCTCCTGATGTTCGTATTGAGTTTTTATTCAGTAACGTCGAAATGATGCCTGTATATAAAATAGATGATTATCCTTATGATGGGAATTTAAAGTCGAGCTTTGATTTAATCTAAACTGAAAGAGAAGATGATCTGCAAAGAGTAGTGCTAAGCACATACGACCACGTTTTTGATATTATTGCAAAATGTGAGGTTAATTATCTTTAGATAAAGTCGCGGGGTATATCGTACTCACCCCGTTTAGTAAAATGAGTACAAAAGGTATACAGTTAGAATTAAAGAAATTCAATTAAATTAATATGGCTTCATAAATATATTTTGAAATACAGGGTGTTAAATATGTATTGGTTAAGAATTGCTTCTGATTATCCCGATAGTTATTGGTTTGAATACCAGCACCCTGACATATCTGGAACTACTTTTTCTCAATGTAAATCAATTGAAACTTACGAGGGGCATTTTTTTTCATTAAAATCTAAGGTGAGTGAGAAGGTATTGCTTGCATATGATTTTTATTATAGTGATGGGCCTATATTCATATCATCCAGACTAGCAGCACTAATTTCTTGTTACGATGTTTTTCGGACTGATGTTCAACTTATTGACGCAACTGTATCTGTAAATGAAACCCAACATCAAGGGTATAAAATAATTAATATACTAAGAGAGGTTTCATGCATCGATATGGAAGCTTCAGAAAGCCAACCTATATTAAGTTATTTACCTAATGGTCCAAGGAAGTTTAGTAAAATAGTCTTCAAAGAAAAGGTTGTTGAAGATTTTAGTATGGCAAGATGTAGTGAATATAAATCTTGCATAATTATTTCTAATGAATTTAAAGAGTTCCTTTCTAAGAATAATGTGAAAGGAATAGATTTTGCTGACCCTATTTATTAATGTGAGTGTGTTTTAAATTAGCCAAAATGATCCGGGGGGTAATTTTCCCGGATTATAAAAACCATTTAAATTCCAATTGAATGGAATATATGTTCTTCTCATTAACTACTTGCTTTGCAAAGTATAAAAGATAAGTCTCAAGAATTGTGCGTATGAGTCGGTTAGAATACAGAAAAAATTATGGTTTAGATGACTTAATATATAAATTTATGGGTGGGTATACATTAGATGATTTTTGTGTGTATACAAGAGAATATGAAGCATCTGCGAAAGAAGAGCTTGTTTGTTATTTAGAGAGCTATCCTGTCATTAGTGATGATGATGAGGAAGTATATCCTGATTTTGTTGTCGAAAATTCGCTAGAGCTGTTTTTCTATGGAGAGCAATTTATAGATGTATTACATAATATCTCTATCCAAAGAGAAAAACCATCTGTAGAGGATTTCATATCAGGTTTAAATTTTTATCTCGAGAACGATAACTTCATAGAGCTTTGATTTAAAGAGCGAGAGAGTAATTAAAAATTGATTTTCTTAGCTTGTTTGAAGGTAGTACATACTGAGAATGTTATTTTAAATTGATTGGTTATTACTGAGGGCTATATTTATGGATGCGTCTGAGACCATTGTGAATGAGATTGAAAAAGCATTAAAACAACTTATTGTTATTTGCAATAAATACTCGCTGTCAGGGAGTTTCAGCAACGTCAATGATCTGGACAATGCCTTCCCGCCCAACTTACCTCGTTCGACAGAGGTGGAATTTTTATATGAAAATTATAATCCTGAAAAGTTAAAGATTGAAACAGGCTTCACGCCAATTAAACTTCACTCGGTAAGTGAGCTCTTGAAGGCTCAAAATGGTTATGAGTACTTACCTAACAATTACCTTGTTATTGGTGATGATTTAGGTGGAGGTAAACCTATAATTGCGGTTGTCGATGAAGGGAATACCCCTGTTTATGCAAGTTATGATGTAATTGAACCATTTAAAATAGCTGACAGTCTCTGTGGATTTATATTTTCATTAGCTGAACTCATTGATTTGGTATATGGTCAATACGATATCTTTGATATAGCAGATGATAATGATGAAGTAAAACATGGTTTTATTAATGAGTTGCGGGAAAGAATTGTGCCTCTTATCGGTAATGAAAATTTCAATGCATTTTATAATTATTTTTATGGATAAATTATTTTCTTTCAAAGTAAACCAGTACGGCGTAAATATTATTTTTTAGCGAGGTGATGTTCTCTATGATTTTTACAGGCCTTTTAAGCAAGATTTAAAAGAGTTACGTTGTATCTTTTTTCAAGTAGAATTAATCTAATGCATGAAAGGAGATGGATTATATGCAGACTACGCGAGTAATGGGCGAAGGATATGAACCTAACGTTGAGAAGTTAGGTGACAAACTGATTTATTCATTACCTGTTGAATCGGGATTTGTCAGCTTTTATTTTGAGTTTGATATTCTTCAGACCGATCTTGACGTCCTGCTGTCCGATAATTACCGGCGGGCCGTCCTGGAAGTGACCGCACACACTTTGCTTCAGCACTCGACGTTGAAGGGACATAAACGATTTACTCAGAACGATTTTGATAACCTTATTGCCACGACCCTTCATGCATCGCAAGAGCATCTTAGCTCATTCATTTCTCAGATTAATCGGGAGCACAATATTTCGGTTGAACATTATGTGAATGACATAGTGAATACACGCATAACCAAAGGATGAATATACCGATCCCAGATAAGGTCAACATTCATCTAAAATCACGCTGTATCTACAAATCTATTCAACCTCGTGCTACCCGAAGAGGCCAAATCGATATCGTGATAACCCACGAATGCGACGAGGTGCGCTGAAGCGGGCAGTTCGACAGCTTTGGCGAGGTACGTCATCAGAGCGAAGGGTTCTCACGGGTTGTGAATCGCATGGCGATGGCGCATCAACCGCTTCGCTATGCCGGGCAGTACGCTGACGGTGAAACGGGACTGCACTATAACCTGTTCCGCTACTACGACCCGCAGGTCGGGCGGTTTATTGTGCAGGATCCGATAGGGTTGAATGGCGGGTGGAACCTTTATCAGTATGCGCCGAATCCGCTATCTTGGATCGATCCGTGGGGCTTAAGCGGGGAAGATATATTTATCCATTATACGGATAAGGCTGGCTTAGAACGCATAATGAATACCGGAGTTATTGAACCTAACTCAAAAGGTAAGGTTTATGTTACTGATATATTAATGTCACCTCAGGATGCAATGAGAGATATTTTCATTAACGATCCATTACATACAGGACGTGGCGACTATTCAATTATATTTAAAGCTGATAATTCTCAAATGGGTAACATTATCCAGAGTTCCGAATTAGAATACATTCATTCCGGCCGGTTGAAATTAGGTGAGGTACTACATGCAGGTAAAAATCCTTATGATATTGTATCCCATTTACCTTATGAGCAACGACTGAAGATGAATCAGGAGCAAATAAAGTCCAGAGGAGGTAGGTGTGGCTGATAACCAAGAAAAATCTTTGACTTTAAGTCAAAGTGAGGTAGTCGCCTTGAAAAAAGCGATAATGTATTTGAAATTTTCTTGTGAGGAAACCGAATCTGTAATGTATGCAGGTAGTCCTCTGATTAACTCTATTTTTTCTAAACTAATAAAAATTGATGATTTAGGGCAGCAATCTATTGATTTTTATAATAAAGGCCATGCTGAGAACGAAAGATTTGTTTTGGCTAAATTAGATAAATTAGAACTTGAAAATGGTCGAGAATTTCAAAGTGAAGTGAAGGAAAATTCTTTTAGAGAATGCCTTTTTCCCTTCTCAAGAAAGTAACTTCTGTATTGTAAATGGCCGGTTGGAAAATAATCCTACCGGCTCTTCTTTTAATTCGTAGATACTTAATGTTCCATTAGAGTGCAAAAATTGCTGCACTTCGTTGTGTCTTTCCCGTATTAAGGTTCTATAAGTCAATTCGAAAAATATCAGGGGGTTAAGTTCGAGTCTCTTGAAACAAAGAAAATATCCAACTCATTGAATACAAAATGAAATAGGGGGGTAATGTCACTTAAATTGGATTTTTATGAAGGCGATGAAGGTGTTTCAGTCGATTTAGTATTATCGGCATTTGGTCCTTCTCTCATCCAGTGCATAAACCGTGAATTTGATTCGGTCGATGAAAAAATGAAAAAAGACATCGATTTTATTATTAAGAATCAGAAATATTTTTTCGAGAAAGTCGCAACTGAAACCCAGATATATAGCAAGCGTATATATGGTGCGGAGGCAAACGACTTGATTTTGCTGAAAGTTTATCTTTCTCCAGATGAGGACAATGAATTTGGGTTCATGTTCTCGACCGATTTAGATCAGGAACATGGCGTTGGCATCAAATTTAAAGGGCTTGAAGTGAAGAAAATTATTAGTAGCGAAACAGCATTTTTATAAAATTTAATTATGTCTATCCAATCGGATAGACCACATTACTGTGGCAGTGCTACTGCCTGCTACAGGAGTAGCAGGAACGGGCTTTATATCATGAATATTTACGACCCAAATAAAGCCTTTAGCACATCGCATAATGATCCTCCTGATCAATCCCCCCCCAAATGCACTCACCGGCACGACAAAATGTTTTCAAGATTCTTAGCCAACGTCCTGATCGAACAGGATGCGGCTTTAAAAGCTGCATTGCCGGGTGGCGGCTACGCCTTACCTGCGAAAACCAATCATCAATTGCCATCATCAAACAAACCCGCCTCGACACTCACCGTAGGCCCGTGCAAGCGTAGCGCCGCCGGGCACAGCCACGCCTCCGATTAAGCAGATTGCTGCCGCCATTCCCTGACATAGTCAATCAGGGCGCGTAGCTTTGGCGCAATATTGCGACGCTGAGGGAAGTACAGATAAAAGCCAGGAAAATGGGGAAGAAAATCATCAAGCAATGATACAAGCTGACCTCCTTCAATATACGGCCTGAATGTTTCCTGAGTGGCAAGCGTTATGCCGCCACCGGCAAGTGCCAGCCTCAGCATCAGACGCAGATCGTTAGTTGTAATCTGCGGTTCAATCGACAGGTCGAACGCTTTTCCGTTCTCTTCAAATGGCCAGCGATAAGGCGCAACATCCGGGGCTGGTCGCCAGCCAATGCATCGATGATGCATCAGCTCACGCGGGTGAATGGGTATGCCGTTGGCTGAGAGATAGGAGGGAGAGGCAACCACCATTTCACGTTGCTTTCCGGTAAGCGGAATAGCAATCATATCTTTTTCAATGACTTCTCCGAGCCTCACGCCAGCATCGTAACCTGCTGCCACGATATCAAACTCCTCATCCGTGACAACAATATCAAGCGTCACCGCTGGGTTCGCAGCCGCAAACGAGGCGATTAGCGGACCCGAAAGAAATTCTTCCGCAATCGAGGTCACTGCGATCCTGAGAAGGCCACGTGGCATATCGTCAGAAGCCATATCATCGAATGCGGCTTCAATACCGGCTACCGGTAATGACAGAGATTTATGCAGCCGTTCTCCCGCTTCCGTTAAATTCACTGAGCGTGTCGTGCGCATGACCAGCATTGTCCCAAAGGCATCCTCAAGCCGTCGTATTCCCTGACTGACCGCCGAACGGGTAACGCCCAGCCGTGCCGCGGCCTTACTGAAACTATGCTCTTCTGCCACCGCGATGAAAACGGGTAAAAGGTTAAGATCTATCTTCATTGTTTAACGCTGCTAACCAGTGAGTCCAGTAAAAGCAGGATACTGGAACTAATCATCAAGTTCTATTATCTCTTCGAACCCAACTGAAGGAGAGCATCATGGATAAAGTGATAGTAATCACCGGCGCATCAAGTGGTATTGGAGAAGGCATTGCCAGAGAGCTGGGAACGGCAGGCGCGAAGGTTTTACTGGGAGCACGCAGAGTGGAGCGTACCGAGGCGATTGCCGCTGAAATTTGCAGTGCGGGTGGTATCGCGAAAGCCCAGCAGCTGGATGTCACAAACCGACAGTCTATGGCTGGCTTCGTACAAGCCGCGCTGGATAACTGGGGCCGTGTTGATGTTCTTATCAACAATGCGGGCGTTATGCCGCTTTCACCGCTTTCGGCTGGCAAACAGGATGAATGGGAACGCATCATTGACGTTAATATCAAGGGCGTGCTGTGGGGTATTGGCGCTGTGCTTCCGCTGATGGAAGCGCAGGGATCAGGTCAGATAATAAACATCGGCTCTATTGGTGCACTTTCCGTTGTGCCAACGGCGGCAGTGTATTGTGCCTCTAAATTCGCGGTACGGGCTATTTCAGATGGTTTACGACAGGAAAGCTCTAAAATTCGCGTTACGTGCGTTAATCCTGGCGTAGTGGAAAGTGAACTGGCATCAACCATTACCCATGCAGAAACCATGGCGGCGATGAATGTTTACCGCGCTGTTGCACTTCAACCTGCTGACATTGCCCGTGCCGTAAGGCATATCATTGAGGCACCGGAAAGCGTTGATACAACAGAAATCACCATCAGACCAACTGCATCTGCAAACTGAAGCACAACGCGGATCATTACATTCATTTTTATCTAAAAATATATTATCCGGTAATGCATGCCTGGCTGATAGCGTTTGCAATTGTTTTAGGTCTATTTATCAGTCAGGCTTTTTCCACCGGTGTAAATATCAGGACGCGTAATAGTCCATGCATAGTTTTCTCTGTTTACCGGCTCGTAGCCAAACTTTTCATAAAGCCAGGGCGCTGTGGTTGTAAATAACATCACCCTGCGGAGCCGATCAAAAATGGGGTGACTATGTATGCATTCCATAACCCATCTTCCGAGCCCTTCACCCTGGTATTCTTCAAGCACATAAACATCGCAAAGGTAGGCGAAGGTAGCGTAATCTGTTATCAGGCGAGCAAAACCAATCTGATTTTCTTTATGGTAGACGCCGAAGTTAAGGCTGTTTTCGACTGACGCAGAGACAATATCCAGAGGAATGCCTTTTGCCCAGGTCGATCTCGTTAAATATCGATGGATGGCCTGTACATCCAGTTTTTCTCTGTCTGTACTCACCAGGTAGTTATTCTTACTCCATTCATATTTCTCTGAAATATTCACTTTTGTCCTGCCCGTAAGTGAGTGGGGAAATCTACCTTATCATTCGCTATCGAAATTGTAATGCCTGAATCGTCCGGGATTATCAGCCGCTACCTGGCTCAGTGCGCCGGGATATAAGGCTCTTTCACAAACTCCGCCAGCAGCCAGACCATATCGTGCAGCAGCCCGGTCAGGTCTTTTGCCACGTCCGCAGGCAGCGTACCGCCCCTTACCGCACGCGTAAGTGCCAGCGCATAATCCACCTGCAACGTCGTCTCCTGCCAGCAGTCCGGCACACAGGAAACGATCTTTTCCCCCGCAATCAGTTGCTCAACCAGATGCGAGGGGAGTTCTGCATCGCAACGTTCACGCAGGCGTTTCAGTACCGCCAGCAGACGCTCGCAAAGGATGGCATGGGTAAAGGCATCGTCGGTTTCAACCAGCACGCTGACACAGGCGGCGCAGCTGTCTGCCAGTTCGAACAGATCCGCAGAATCGGGAAGGGGCAGATGAGTAAGGTGATACACCGCGCTTTCTTCAGCGAGCGAGTAAGAAAATCCAGGGAGAGTCGTCATTGGGCATCCTCTTCAGGTAAAAATGTCGCGTCATGCTTGTGGGTTCCTGGCCCCGGTTGCGGATGTGCCGCAACGCAGGCACTTTACGGCGGCAAAAAAAGGAAGGAAAGGGATGCCCATGAATTACATAAGGTTGCTTGCAGGTTTGCGAGGCGGCTTCCAGAAGGGAATTGCCGGATGGCGGTTACGCCGTATCCGACCTACAAAAACCACCAACCAAACCGGCCTCTACTCCTCGCTTATCATCGTCAAGAACCGCTTCACCGTCCGCGAGCGTTCAAAGCGCCGCCAGCAGAGCGCGATATCGGTATAAAGCTCCGGTGAGCTCAGCGCGTGGTAGGTGACATTCGGCGGAGAGATGGCCGCCATCGATTTCGGCACCAGCGCGAAGCCGCCGCCTGCAGAGACCATGCTCAGGGAGGACGAGAGCTGAGACGACTGCAGCGCGTGCTGTACGTCTATTCCGGCCCGTTCGCAACAGCTGTAAACCCGGTCGAACAGGCCGGGCGCGACCTCCTGCGGGAACAACACCACTGGCGTATCCCGGAGCTGCTCCAGCGCCAGATCGCCGCTTGTTGCGAGCGGATGGTCGCGATGCAGTGCCACCACCATCGGCTCCCGGTCGAGGATTTTTAACTCGAATGCCTTGCTGCTCTCGCACGGCAGCCGCACGAAGGCGATATCCAGTTCCCCCTCCGCCAGCATCGCCGTCAGCGAAGACATATTGGCCTCCACCTGGTGTACCTGCACCGCCATGTTCTGTACCTGAAACTGACGAATGAGCGCGAAAATTTTGGGATGAAAAGCATCTGAACTGGTGATGCCAATCGACAGGTTGCCGTTCAGACCGCGCGCGATGCCGCGGGCTTTCTCCAGCGCGGCGTCGCTCAGCGCCAGGATCTTACAGGCATCCTCGTAGAAGGCTTCTCCCGCTTCGGTTAGCTCCACACCTCTCGTCAGACGCCTGAACAGCGGCGTGCCCACTTCCTCTTCGAGCCGTTTGATCTGCTGACTCAGAGGAGGCTGTGAAATACCCAGCGCTTTGGCCGCCCTGGTGAAGTGTCGCTCGCGTGCAACCGCGACAAAATACCGCAGATAACGAAGTTCCATATCAAAAACGTCTCAAACCAGCATGGATTCTATATTGGAACTCTCTGCTGAATCGGGTCAACATTTATTTAACCTTTATAAATAAAGTTGAAGAGGACGAGCATGATGATGCACTCATCTGCCTGCGACTGTGAGGCGAGCTTATGCGAGACCCTGCGCGGGTTCTCCGCTAAACATCCTGACAGCGTGATCTATCAGACATCGCTAATGAGCGCCCTGCTAAGCGGTGTCTACGAGGGGGACACCACCATCGCCGATCTGCTGGCACATGGTGATTTTGGTCTGGGCACCTTCAACGAGCTGGACGGCGAAATGATTGCCTTCAGCAGCCAGGTGTACCAGCTGCGCGCCGACGGCAGCGCACGCGCCGCGAAGCCAGAGCAGAAAACGCCGTTCGCGGTGATGACCTGGTTCCAGCCGCAGTACCGCAAAACCTTTGATGCGCCGGTCAGCCGTCAGCAGATCCACGACGTGATCGACCAGCAAATTCCCTCGGATAACCTGTTCTGCGCGCTGCGCATCGACGGTAACTTCCGCCACGCCCACACCCGTACCGTACCGCGTCAGACGCCGCCATACCGCGCGATGACCGACGTGCTGGACGACCAGCCGGTGTTCCGCTTTAACCAGCGCGAAGGGGTGCTGGTTGGGTTCCGCACGCCGCAGCATATGCAGGGCATCAACGTGGCCGGCTATCACGAACATTTCATTACCGACGACCGTCAGGGCGGGGGACATCTGCTGGATTACCAGCTGGAGAGCGGCGTGCTCACCTTTGGCGAAATACACAAGCTAATGATTGATCTGCCCGCCGACAGCGCGTTTTTACAGGCCAACCTTCACCCCAGCAATCTTGATGCAGCGATCCGTTCCGTCGAAAACTAACAGGAGAACTACCGTGAACAGTGAGAAACAGTCACGTCAGTGGGCGCACGGCGCCGATATGGTTGTCGGCCAGCTGGAAGCGCAGGGCGTGAAGCAGGTGTTCGGGATCCCGGGGGCGAAAATCGACAAAGTCTTTGACTCCCTGCTGGATTCGTCCATCGAAATCATCCCGGTACGCCACGAGGCGAATGCGGCGTTCATGGCGGCGGCGGTAGGGCGTCTAACCGGCAAGGCAGGGGTGGCGCTGGTTACCTCCGGGCCGGGCTGTTCGAACCTGATCACCGGCATTGCCACCGCCAACAGCGAAGGCGACCCGGTGGTGGCGCTGGGCGGAGCGGTGAAGCGGGCGGATAAAGCCAAACTGGTGCACCAGAGCATGGACACGGTTGCCATGTTCAGCCCGGTCACCAAATACGCAGTGGAAGTCAGCTCTCCGGATGCGATTGCTGAGGTGGTATCGAACGCGTTTCGTGCCGCCGAGCACGGCAGGCCGGGGGGCGCGTTCGTCAGCCTGCCGCAGGATATTATTGACCAGCCCGCCACGGGCGCGATTTTACCGGCCAGCGGGCCGGCGCTGATGGGCCCGGCTCCCGAATCGGCCATTAACGATGTGGCGAAGCTCATCGACAAAGCCAAAAACCCGGTGATCCTGCTGGGGCTGATGGCGAGCCAGCCTGCCAACAGCGCGGCGCTGCGTAAGCTGCTGGAGAAAAGCCGTATTCCGGTCACCAGCACCTATCAGGCCGCCGGGGCGGTGAACCAGGAGCACTTCACCCGCTTTGCCGGACGCGTCGGTCTGTTCAATAACCAGGCGGGCGACAGGCTGCTGCATCTGGCGGATCTGATTATCTGCATCGGCTACAGCCCGGTGGAGTATGAGCCTTCCATGTGGAACAGCGGCGACGCCACGCTGGTGCACATTGACGTGCTGCCGGCCTATGAAGAACGCAATTATGTACCGGATCTGGAGCTGGTGGGGGATATCGCCGAAACGCTGAACCTGCTCGCTAACCGGATCGATCACAAGCTGGAGCTGAGCCAGCGTGCGTCAGAGATCCTGGTCGATCGCCAGCATCAGCGCGATCTGCTCGATCGCCGCGGTGCCTCGCTCAACCAGTTTGCCCTGCATCCGCTGCGTATCGTGCGGGCCATGCAGGACATCGTGAATAACGACGTGACCCTGACCGTCGACATGGGCAGCTTCCACATCTGGATCGCCCGCTACCTCTACAGCTTCCGGGCGCGTCAGGTGATGATCTCCAACGGTCAGCAGACCATGGGCGTTGCGCTGCCGTGGGCTATTGGCGCGTGGCTGGTCAACCCCGGGCGCAAAGTGGTCTCGGTGTCCGGCGACGGCGGCTTCCTGCAGTCAAGCATGGAGCTGGAAACCGCCGTGCGTCTTAACGCCAACGTTCTGCACATCATTTGGGTGGATAACGGCTACAACATGGTCGCCATTCAGGAAGAGAAAAAATACCAGCGCCTTTCCGGCGTGGAGTTCGGCCCGGTCGATTTCAAAGCCTATGCCGATGCCTTTGGCGCCAGGGGCTTTGCCGTGGAGAGCGCCGATGCCCTTGAACCGACGCTGCGTGCGGCGATGGATGTGAATGGCCCGGCCGTGGTGGCCATTCCCGTTGACTACAGCGATAACCCGCTGCTGATGGGCCAGCTCCATCTCAGCCAGATTTTGTGACTCACTATAAGGACAGAGAAATGCAAAAAGTTGCTCTCGTAACCGGCTCAGGCCAGGGGATTGGTAAAGCGATTGCGCTGCGCCTGGTGAAAGATGGCTTTGCTGTCGCTATCGCCGACTATAACGATGAGACGGCGCGAGCCGTTGCCGATGAAATCATCCGTAACGGCGGTAATGCCATCGCCGTGAAGGTGGATGTCTCTGACCGCGACCAGGTGTTTGCGGCGGTTGAGAAAGCCCGCACCGCGCTGGGCGGTTTCAACGTGATTGTGAATAATGCCGGGATTGCGCCGTCTACGCCCATCGAATCCATCACGCCGGAGATTGTCGACAAGGTCTACAACATCAACGTCAAAGGGGTGATCTGGGGCATGCAGGCCGCGATTGACGCGTTTCGCAAAGAGGGACACGGCGGCAAGATCATCAATGCCTGCTCCCAGGCGGGCCATACCGGTAACCCCGAACTGGCGGTATACAGCTCCAGTAAATTCGCGGTTCGTGGCTTAACCCAGACCGCAGCACGGGATCTCGCGCCGCTGGGGATCACCGTTAACGCCTACTGCCCGGGCATCGTGAAAACGCCAATGTGGGCGGAGATTGACCGTCAGGTGTCTGAGGCGGCAGGTAAACCGCTTGGCTATGGCACCGAAACCTTTGCCAAACGTATTACGCTTGGCCGCCTGTCCGAACCGGAAGATGTCGCCGCCTGCGTTTCGTATCTCGCCGGGCCAGATTCCGACTACATGACCGGCCAGTCTCTGTTAATCGATGGTGGGATGGTGTTCAACTAAAAACGTAATACTAATAAGCTCTGACATGAGTTTTCCCCTGCCCCCGTGCAGGGGCTTTTTTTTGTCTCCTCCGCCATTGTGCATTACACTGCGCGCTGCAAAACTTTAGTCATGACGATTTGACAGGCGGTAACAGCGATGAACGGTACAATCACAACGTGGTTTAAAGATAAAGGCTTTGGATTTATCAAAGATGAAAACGGTGACAACCGCTATTTTCATGTGATTAAGGTCGCCAACCCTGATCTGATCAAGAAAGATGCGGCGGTGACTTTTGAGCCAACCACCAATAACAAAGGCCTTTCCGCCTATGCGGTGAAGGTGATCCCGGAAAGTAAATACCTCTATATTGCAGGCGAGCGCGTGAAGCTCACCTCCATCAAATCCTTCGTGGTGTTTAGCGAAGAAGAGCCTGCGGATACGGGCATCGACAAAGAGAACGCGGTGCTGTCTGTCGGGCTGCTGATGAATAACATCAAACCGAAAACCGACAAAAAGCCGGGCGAAATGCGCACGGTGAAGAAGCTGGCGATCACCACCTTCCAGAACACCACGCTGATCTTTACCGAAGATGAAATCGATATCGACGCTACGGTTAAGCTGCTGAAGTAATTTGTTGCCGGGTGGCGTTTCCGTCTAACCCGGCCTGTAAATCCTCCCTTCTCGCCCGCTTTTTAACCTGCTATAACAAACTCCTTACCTTTCAGGGAGTCATCGCCGTGCCCGAAATCAATCAACATGGTCAAACCGTTAACGATATCGTCCCGGACTGGAAATGCGCCCGGGTCTTAACCCGCACCCAGCCTGAAAGCGTGGAAGCCACCGTGCACTGGGTGCTCGGCAAGATAATGGATGACGATCTGGTTCCGTTTGCGGTAATCGATTTACGCACTGAAAAAGCTGTAGGGCTGGTGAGCTACATGGCGATTGAGCGGTTTCAGGACTCGGTGGAGATCGGCCGCGTCACCTGGTCGCACAGGATGAAAGTCACCCGCATCGGCACCGAAGCGGTGTGGCTGGTGTTGAAAAATGCCTTTGATCACAAGTACCGTCGGCTGGAGTGGAAGTGCGATTCGATGAACACCACCTCACGTAGTGCGGCGGAGCGGCTGGGGTTTGTCTGGGAAGGGTGCCTGCGTCAGAAACTGGTGCGTAAAGGGCGTAACCGCGACAGCGATATGCTTTCAATTATTGACGGCGAATGGCCGCAAAGGGATGCGGAGCTGCGCGCCTGGCTGGCGGCGGAGAATTTTGACGGGGAAGGGCGGCAGATTAAGCGGTTAGAGTCGTTTCGCTAGCTACATGCACGCATTCTAGTTCTTGAGGACTTGTTTTCATTTTAGTTTCTGGCAGGGAATCCTTTCTCCTTTGAAACGCTGACAAGAAGGTATGTCTCAGGATTTTTCTGCACTTCTCTAGGTTTCCATGGAGTATGTTCATTATCCTTGAGATTGTTTGTGCGTTATAACAACTCTGAATGATATTTTGAGGCAATATATCACATTCATGATGAAACTGATTGTGATAAATTTACCGTGTAAATATTATTCTATATTGTTATTGTTTTAGACAAACTATTAAATGGTTATTTAATAATCTCGATCAAGATTTATCATCATATTAGCTAGTACTGTCACGAGACTCGATTTTTAGTCAATATTCTGAATGAGAAGGAGTGATAAATGGCTTGGACTGGATTTGGTGGTGGTTGGTCTAATGGTGTTCATAGTGGCGGTGATGATTCAGGTAGTATTGGAGGGGGAGGTATTCAACTCGATGGAAAAGGTAATCCAGTAAATACAAGAGCGCCAAATGCAAATGATATTGTCTCGCAATTTAATAGCTATGGAGGGACACAGATCACTTCTAGTCAAGTATCAAATATAAGAAGTGATGGGTATGGAGGGTATGCTGCTGATATTGCTGGACAGACGCATACGGTTTCATCAGAAACAGGCTCAGAAACCTCAAATACAGTTTCTGGATTTACAGGTGTATCTACAAGTTCAAATGGAAATGCTAATGGTTGGAATAATGTTACATATCAGATTCAACAGGGGAGGATCCCTTCCGATTTTTCACTGAAACATGGTAAGGTCGGTATCATAGTGGATGAAAAATTCATAGAGATTCCTTCTTTAACTTCGGCATACAATCAAGGTAAGGCGCAAAGAAAATCTGCAGATGAAAAGAAGGTATTAGAAAAAACAAGTGAAATTATTGTCGGCTCAGGGGAAAAGATTAGTCATAAACTTAATGTGCATTTTGCTACAATATCGAAAGAACTTGCAGATGAAATTAAGCGTTTTCAGGGAAAGAAAATCAGAAAATCAGCTGATGCTATGAAAACCATTAATAAGATTATAAATGACCCCAACCCACGAATGAAACTCAGTAATGCCGACAAGGCTAGCGTGATCAAAGCATTAAAGTCATTTAATCTAAACACCTTCGCCAGTAATTTTAAAAACCTTGGGACGTCCTTTAAAGTTGCGGATATTGTAATGAAAGGTCAGACTATAATTGATAAAACGATTATAGGTTTTGAAACCGGAAACTGGTCTCCTCTTATGCTGGAGATTGAAACTATGGCTATTGGCAGCGTATTTAGCAGCGCTACTATAGGAATAGTTGGTGCTATAATCACAGCATATCTGGCACCCTCATCCTTGTTAGCATCGGCATTAACTATTGCTGCCGTTATTGCATTTAGTATTTTAGCATCTTACATAGATACAAGTTTAATAGAAAAAATTAATACTTATTTAGTTCCGAGGACGGGGACAAAAATTCCTTCAAAGCTTCCCGCTAACGATATTAGTAGGCATTTAAATAGTAAGTAAAATCTATAAATAATTATATGTCCGTCATATTTAGAATGACGGACGGTTACATTATCGATCAAAAACGGTATCAATCCGTTTTGATAAAAGGAAATAGGGTATTAACACTATAACATCGAAACTTAATGATACTAATATACCAATCTCTTTTAGTTCAAGTTGTATGTCAAGCATTAACCATGAATAAAATATTAAAGGAGCATTTGTTGCTATATTTACAAGGTAATATAATATCATTATGTATTTGGTTTTTTTTAGTTTTTTGAAAAATGAAAAAGTGGCAGTGTACAGTGTTAATAAATATACAAAAGAACCTGTTAATATTATTATCGCGAGCCAGCTTGAAACTGGTTCGTTATGATAAAATTTAGAAATAAATAATGCTATAATCCCCAGAGCATTTAATGACCCCGACACGCAAGATATAACAAGCCCCGCAGCAGGGAAGTACAAAAAACCATTTATTTTTTTATTTTCAGTCATGAGTTACCCTAACTAAAGTTATAGACATTCTTAAATTATCATTTCAGCCTTCAGTTGGGATAGTAAACCACCGCACATAAGGATGTAAATCAGAAATATTTTTTGGATAACTGGTTACGTTAAATTATCTAACTAATGGCGTTGTGGTCTCTTTTCAAATTTGTGAATGTTTTGCATTTGTGAGTTTAAATCCATACCAAATTGTAATGACTGTGGAATGGTGTTTGGTCGGGTATTCGGCGAATGTAAATATTTAAGAAAAGATCCAAAAGGAAATTTACTTCGCATTCTTTAGAGAATTTATATCGAGGAAGTAATTTGAATGTTCCGTCATGAAACGTTAAATTTTTCAAGGAGTTTGCACCCATAAACATATGGTTTGTATAATAACCTGGTTCGTTATGACCTTAATGAGAAACTTTTTAAAGTAACCCCTCTTGTGAGGGGCTCGATCTATCATCGGCGAACCGGCGCTCCGTTCGCCACGTAATACGCCGCCGTACTCTTCGCCAGCGGCTCACGCCCGCGAATGGCATCAGCAATTTTCTCACCGATCATAATTGTGGTGGCGTTCAGGTTGCCGGTGATGATCTGCGGCATGATCGACGCATCCACCACGCGTAACCCTTCGAGCCCGTGAACGCGGCCTTCGCCATCGACTACCGCCATCTCGTCATAGCCCATTTTGCAGCTTCCACACGGGTGGAAGGCGGTTTCGGCGTGGTTGCGCACAAACTCGTCCAGCTGTTCGTCGGTCTGGCACTCAACCCCCGGGCTGATTTCGCGGCCACGGTATTTGTCCAGCGCGGGCTGATGCATGATTTCGCGGGTGATGCGGATCGCATCGCGGAATTCCTGCCAGTCCTGCTCGTGGGACATATAGTTGAACAGGATTGCCGGATGCTGGTGCGGATCGCGCGATTTAATACGCACGTGCCCACGGCTTGGTGAGCGCATCGACCCAACGTGACACTGGAAGCCGTGCTCTTTCACCGCGTTGGAGCCGTTGTAGTTAATCGCCACCGGCAGGAAGTGATACTGAATGTTCGGCCACTCGAACTCCTCGCGGCTGCGGATAAACCCACCCGCCTCGAAGTGGTTGCTCGCCCCCACGCCGGTGCCGCCAAACAGCCACTCGGCGCCAATCTTCGGCTGGTTCCACCACTGCAGGGCAGGGTAGAGGGAGACCGGCTCTTTGCATTCGTACTGGAGATACATCTCCAGGTGATCCTGCAGGTTTTCGCCCACGCCGGGCAGGTCATGCACCAGCGGAATATCAAACTGCTTCAGCAGTTCCGCGTTGCCCACGCCGGAGCGTTGCAGGATCTGCGGAGAGGCAATCGCCCCGGCGCACAGCAGCACCTCTTTGTTTGCCGATGCTTTGGACGGGATGGTGCTTTCGCCTTCCAGCCACTCGACGCCCACGGCGCGCTTGCCGTCAAAGAGAATGCGATCGGTCATGGCATGGGTGCGGATGGTCAGGTTCGGGCGCTGCTTCGCCTGGTCCAGATAGCCGCGCGCGGTGCTGGCGCGTCGGCCCTGCGGTGTGACCGTTCTGTCCATCGGGCCGAAGCCTTCCTGCTGGTAGCCGTTGAGATCGTCCGTGCGCGGGTAGCCCGCCTGTACGCCCGCTTCCACCATTGCCTCAAACAGCGGGTTCACGCCCGGTTTGGAGGTGGTGACGCTCACCGGGCCGTCGCCGCCGTGGTAGTCGTTCGGACCCACGTCGCGAGTTTCAGCCTTACGGTAGTAGGGCAGGCAGTTGAGGTAGCTCCAGTGCTCCAGACCCGGCTCTTTCGCCCAGTTGTCCAGATCCATCGCGTTGCCGCGCACGTAGCACATGCCGTTGATGAGCGACGACCCGCCAAGCCCTTTACCGCGTCCGCATTCCATGCGGCGGTTATTCATATAGGGCTCTGGCTCGGTTTCGTACGCCCAGTTGTAGCGCTTGCCCTGCAGCGGGAATGCCAGTGCGGCAGGCATCTGGGTGCGGAAGTCAAAGCGGTAATCCGGGCCGCCCGCTTCAAGCAGCAGAACGGTGGTATCCGGATCTTCAGTCAGTCGTGTTGCCAGAACGTTGCCGGCAGAGCCGGCACCAATAATGATGTAGTCAAATTGCAAAAAAACCTCCCGGTTAAAATATGGACTGGAATTTACCCATCTCAACCTGGATGGACTTCACCTGGGTGTAACTCTGGAGCGTCATCACGCCGTTTTCACGGCCGATACCGGAGTGTTTGTAGCCGCCAACCGGCATCTCTGCCGGGGATTCACCCCAGGTGTTGATCCAGCAAATACCCGCCTCAAGCTGATTAATCGCGCGATGGGCCCGGTTCAGATCGGCCGTCACGATGCCTGCCGCCAGCCCGTAGTCGGTATCGTTGGCGCGGCGGAGAGCTTCTTCTTCAGATTCATAGGTGAGGATGGACATCACCGGCCCGAAGATCTCTTCGCGCACAATGGTCATCTCGTCGGTGCAGTCGGTGAACACGGTCGGAGCGACCCACGCGCCGTTGTCAAAGCCTTCGCCCTTCAGCACGTCGCCGCCGCACAGCACGCGCGCACCTTCCTCTTTGCCTTTGGCGATATAGCGCAGCACATTGTCGCGGTGCGGGAAGCTGACCAGCGGGCCAAAGTTGGTGTTTTCATCGAACAGATCGCCCGCGCGGATGCGGCCCACGCGCTCAACAATTTTCTGCTCAAACGCGGCCTTGAACTTCGCGGGTACGAACACGCGGGTGCCGTTGGTGCAGACCTGGCCGGAGCTGAAGAAGTTGGCCATCATCGCGATGTCGGCAGCGAGATCGAGATCCGCATCGTCAAACACAATCAGCGGGGATTTGCCGCCCAGCTCCATCGTCACCTCTTTCAGGGACGAGGCCGCCGAGTTCGCCATCACCTTTTTGCCGCTGGCGACGCCACCGGTGAAGGAGACTTTCGCGATGCCCGGGTGTTCGGTCAGGTACTGGCCGGTCTCCGCGCCTACGCCCGGCAGAACGTTAAACACGCCGTCCGGCAGGCCCGCTTCGGTGTAGATTTCCGCAAGCTTCAGGGCGGTGAGGGGGGTGACTTCGCTCGGCTTGAAGATCATCGCGTTGCCCGCCGCCAGCGCCGGGGCGGATTTCCACAGGGCGATCTGGATCGGGTAGTTCCACGCGCCAATACCCGCCACCACGCCCAGCGGCTCGCGACGGGTGTAGACGAAAGAGGTATCGCGCAGTGGGATCTGGCTGCCTTCCAGCGCCGGGATCAGCCCCGCGTAGTACTCCAGCACGTCCGCACCGGTGACGATATCCACGGTTGAGGTTTCCGAATACGCTTTACCGGTGTCGAGGGTTTCCAGCTTCGCCAGTTCGTCGTTCCGCTCGCGCAGGATATCGACGGCGCGACGCAGAATGCGCGAGCGCTCCATGGCGGTCATTGCCGCCCAGATTTTTTGCCCTTGCCGGGCACTCTGGACGGCGCGATCGACATCTTCGCGCCCGGCGGCCTGTACGGTCGCCAGAACGTCGCCGTTAGCCGGGTTAATGGTCTCGAAGGTGCGACCGCTGGTGGCGGATGTATAACCACCATTGATATAAAGCTGCTGTTCTGCCATTCGGGACATAAATTCTCCTCGGTTATTCGGTCGGTAAATGCTGGCTGATAAAGTGGCTGGTGAGCGACTGGGCTACGTTTTTATCCAGTGGTTTGCCGCTTAGCGCGGCGCGCAGCCACAACCCGTCGATCAGCGCTGCAAGCCCGTAGCCCGCCTCCTGCGCCTGTTCACGCGGCAGTTCGCGGCGGAATTCGTACACCAGGTTTGAAAGCAAACGGCGGCTGCTTACCTGTTGCAACCGGTAGAGCATCGGCTGATGCATGCTGCTCGCCCAGAAGGCCAGCCAGGCTTTCATTGCCGCGCTGCTGATCTGGGTTTCATCAAAGTTGCCGCCGACAATCGCCTGCAATCGTTGCTCTGCGCTGCCATCCGGCAGGGCATGCAGGCGGCTCAGAACCGCGTCGCGCAGCTGGCCGGTGATGTCGCGCATGGTCGCTTCCAGCAGGCCATTTTTATCTTTGAAGTAGTGACTGATGATCCCGGTTGAGACTCCCGCCCGACGGGCGATCTGCGCGATGGTTGCGTCATGCATTCCCACTTCATTTATTGCTTCCAGCGTGGCGTTGATCAGTTGCCTGCGCCGGATCGGCTGCATCCCCACTTTGGGCATTTTTGCCACTCCATTCATCAGCGTTGGTTAACCATTAAAGCGGTTTTTGATTGGACGTTCAATATAAAATGTGTCTTAATTGTTGCGGATTTGGATTTTAATAGTTACAAAAACAGTGGGGATACTGGATGACAGATCTTTCGCAAGACAGAGAAAAGGACAAAATCAATCCGGTTGTTTTTTATACATCCGCAGGACTGATTTTGTTGTTTTCCCTGATGACGATCTTCTTTAGCGACTTCTCTGCCGAGTGGATTGGGCGCACCCTGAACTGGGTGTCGAAGACCTTCGGCTGGTACTATTTGCTGGCGGCGACGCTCTATATTGTCTTTGTTGTTTGCATTGCCTGTTCGCGCTTTGGTTCGGTGAAGCTCGGGCCCGAGCAGTCAAAACCCGAGTTTAGTCTGTTAAGCTGGGCGGCGATGCTGTTTGCCGCCGGTATCGGCATCGACCTGATGTTCTTCTCCGTGGCCGAACCGGTCACGCAATATATGCAGCCGCCGGAAGGGGCAGGGCAGACGATGGAGGCCGCGCGCCAGGCGATGGTCTGGACGCTGTTCCACTACGGACTGACCGGCTGGTCGATGTACGCCCTGATGGGCATGGCGCTCGGATACTTTAGCTATCGTTATAATTTACCCCTCACCATCCGCTCCGCGCTGTACCCGATTTTCGGTAAAAAGATAAACGGCCCGATAGGGCACAGCGTCGATATTGCGGCGGTGATCGGCACCATCTTCGGTATTGCCACTACGCTCGGGATTGGCGTGGTGCAGCTCAACTACGGGCTGAGCGTGCTGTTTAATATCCCGGATTCGCTGGCGGCGAAAGCCGCGCTGATCGCGCTGTCGGTGATTATCGCCACCATCTCGGTCACTGCCGGCGTGGATAAGGGGATCCGCGTGCTCTCCGAGCTGAACGTCGCGCTGGCGCTGGGGCTGATTTTGTTTGTGCTGTTTGTGGGCGACACCTCTTTCCTGCTCAATGCCTTAGTGCTGAACGTGGGCGATTACGTGAACCGCTTTATGGGCATGACGCTGAACAGCTTCGCCTTTGACCGCCCGGTGGAGTGGATGAACAACTGGACGCTGTTCTTCTGGGCGTGGTGGGTGGCGTGGTCGCCGTTTGTCGGCCTGTTCCTGGCGCGTATTTCACGTGGTCGCACCATCCGCCAGTTTGTGATGGGCACGCTGATCATTCCGTTCACCTTTACCCTGCTGTGGCTGTCGGTCTTTGGCAACAGTGCGCTGCATGAGATCATCCACGGCGACGCGGCGTTTGCGCAGGAGGCGATGGCGCACCCGGAGCGCGGATTCTACAGCCTGCTGGCGCAATACCCGGCGTTCACCTTTAGCGCCTCCGTTGCCACCATTACCGGCCTGCTGTTTTACGTCACCTCGGCGGATTCCGGTGCGCTGGTGCTGGGGAACTTCACCTCGAAGCTGAAGGACATCAACAGCGATGCGCCAAACTGGCTGCGTATCTTCTGGTCGGTCGCCATCGGCCTGCTGACGCTCGGCATGCTGATGACCAACGGGATTTCCGCCCTGCAGAACACCACGGTGATCATGGGGCTGCCGTTCAGCTTTGTGATCTTCTTTGTGATGGCCGGGCTGTATAAATCGCTCAAGGTGGAAGACTACCGCCGCGTCAGCGCCAGCCGCGATACCGCGCCGCGTCCGATGGGCGCCCAGGACAGACTGAGCTGGAAGAAGCGTCTCTCGCGCCTGATGAACTACCCGGGCACTCGCTACACCAGCCAGATGATGGAGACGGTCTGCTTCCCGGCAATGGAAGAGGTGGCGCAGGAGTTGCGATTACGCGGTGCCTACGTGGAGCTGAAAAACCTGCCGCCGGAAGAGGGCGAGACCCTGGGGCACCTGGATCTGCTGGTGCATATGGGCGACGAGCAGAACTTTGTCTATCAGATCTGGCCGCAGCAGTATTCGGTGCCCGGGTTTACCTACCGCGCGCGCAGCGGCAAATCGACCTACTACCGGCTGGAGACCTTCCTGCTGGAAGGCAGCCAGGGGAATGATTTGATGGACTACAGCAAGGAGCAGGTGATAACGGATATTCTGGACCAGTATGAACGGCACCTGAACTTTATCCATCTGCACCGGGAAGCGCCGGGGAATAGCGTGATGTTCCCGGATGTGTAAGCGAATCGCATTCTAAATTGATGCCGGGTGGCGGCTTCGCCTTACCCGGCCTACCGCGAGTCAACTTTGTAGGCCTGATAAGCGAAGCGCCATCAGGCTTGTAGCAGCGTCAACACGCTGTCATCCCTTTTGTGCCAGAAGAGGGTGAAACGTGTGCCCTCCGCATATTCTCCAGCCGGGTGTGAAAGCACCAGCACAAGGGTTTTATCATCTAACGCTGCGACTCTCGCACAGTCAAAACCCATGTAAATCTTTACCTGCGGAAACAGCGCTTTAAACAAACTTTCTTTCGCGCTAAACGCGAGCGTCAGCGCCTGTGCAAAAGGGTAGCCTGAACACGTTAAACACGCCGCTTCCTTCGCATTGATAATACCGTCCTGGATTTCATGGGCTTCACGCTCGGAAAGGATCGCCTCTGTATCGATACCTACAAGGGCATGAGGATGGTGAACCACAACCGCCATCGCCTGCGTGCCGCTGTGAGTGATGCTACCCGAAACCCCGTGCGGCCAGAGCGGTTCGCCGCTGGGGCCGATGCCGGGAACGGCGTGGCCAGGTAAGGCATGCGCGGCGGCGATGCGGCCCGCCAGATGCTCGGCTTTGCGTTTGCGTCCGGCGTCAGCCAGCTGTGCGTGATGGGGGAGCCAGAGGAGATCGGCGTCGGTGAAGGTGGTGGGGGCGAAGGTGATGCGGTGAACGGTGAGGCTGGCGAGAACGAACGTGCTGTGGGTTGTGTGCATGGTTTTCCCTTCAGAATTGTGCGGCCTGTTGCCCTCACCCCGGCCCTCTCCCACAGGGAGAGGGGGGAAGTCACTGCCTGTATCAGAATCGGGTATTCACGCTCATATACCACGTGCGGCCTGGCTCATTATAGGTATAAGCCCCTGCGCCGTACATATAGGCACCCGTCGAGGTATTCCCGGTGGTCTGGGCATTACCCGCACGCCACTGACGTTTGTCGAAGACGTTATCCACGCCGCCGGTCAGGCTGACATTTTTGGTCACGTCCCACGTCGCGCTCAGGCCAAGGATGCTATACGGGCTGACCTCGTCTTTCTCTGATCCGGTCACCGGCTGACCTTTGTAGTTATACTTCTTCGGCTGCTGCTTGCCGTACCAGGTGAAGGTCGACTGGAGCGACACATCCTGATGCACCTGCCAGCTCAGGGTAGAGTTCAGCGTGTACTCCGGGATGATCGACAGACGGTCGCCGGTCTCCTTGTTCTTGCTCTGCAACATGTAGGTGATGTTGTTGGTCCAGTTGATGGTATCGCTGACCGGCACGTTCAGGGAACCTTCCAGGCCTTCAACCACCGCTTTCGGCACGTTCTCCCACTGGTAGATATCGGTGGTGACTTTGCTGGTGGAGGTCTGGCCGATTGGCGCATAGCCCGCTTCAATCTTGTTGCGATAGTCGTTGCGGAACCAGGTCACGCCCGCCAGCCAGCCGTCGCGTTTCCACTCCAGACCAATCTCTTTGTTGATGCTGGTTTCGGCTTTCAAATCGTCGTTACCCATCATGTAGCAGCCCACGCCGTCAGAGCTTGCGTAGCAGCCCTGGCCCTTGCTGTATAACAGGTAGTTCGGGTTGGTCTGGTACAGGCTCGGTGCTTTGTAAGCACGCGCAATACCCATCTTCAGGGTGAAATCATCCCCCAGACCCTGCGACAGGTTCAGGGACGGGCTCCAGTTGTTACCCACGATGGTGTGATGGTCGAAGCGCAGCGCCGGGGTCAGCATGGTGCTGTCGGTCAGCTCCATATTGTTTTCCGCAAACAGGGAGAAAATCTCTGCGGAGGTATACGGGCTGCGATCGTCGCTCATCCCTGGAATGGTCCCGCCCTGCAGGGTTTGCGAGAAGGAGGTGGAATCCTTCATGCGCTGCTGGTTCCACTCGGTGCCCAGCGTCAGGTTCTGGTTGACGATGAAATCAATCGGCAGGTTGATCTCACTGTGCAGCATGACGTCGGCCAGGTCGGTATCGGTGAATTTATCGCTGTTGAACAGCCCTTCGGTTCCTCCGGCCAGCCCTTCACCCAGACGCGAGTTGCGGGTGTGTTCGTACTGCGCCCAGTTGCTGGTGGTAATGCCGTTATCCCAGCCGCCATTCCACGTGACGGCGAAGTTCTGACGATAGATACGGTTGGTCTCTTTACCGTAGTTCTTCTTCACCAGCGCATTGTCGTTGTTGGTGTTCTGGGTATCACCGGCGTAGAGGTTGTTCTGGCGGCTGTAGCCCGCTTCAAACTCCAGAGACTGCATTGGCTCAAAGTCCCAACGCACCACGCCATTGATGTCTTTGTTTTCTACCCCTTCACGGCCTGCAGGCAGGGTGTTGGCATAGGCGCCGGTACGCTCGGACTGATGGCCCTGGTTGATGTCCCACGCATCGGCCTGGGTTTTGTCGAGGTTACCGTACATGCGGAAGCTGAAGTCGCCGCCCAGCGGGCCGCTCAGGCTGAAGTTGGTGCGTTTTGTGGAACCTTCATCCTTGTGTTCAGGCGCGTTCAGATAGGTGTTCCAGGAGCCGTGCCACTGGTCGTCGAATTTTTTGGTGATGATGTTCACCACGCCACCTGCCGCACCGTTGCCGTAACGCGCGGCGGCCGGGCCACGGATCACTTCAATACGCTCGATCATCTCAGGCGGTACCCAGCCGGTATCACCGCGGGTGTCGCGCTCGCCGCGCCAGCCCAGACGAATCGAGTTACGGCTGGTCACCGGCTTGCCGTCGATCAGGATCAGGGTGTTTTCCGGGCCCATACCGCGGATATCAATCTGGCGGTTGTTACCGCGCTGGCCGCTGGTGGAGTTACCGGTCAGGTTAACGCCCGGCATGGTGCGGATGATTTCAGACACGTCACGCGCGGGCGGATTTTTACGGATCTCATCGGCGGTAATGGTGGAAACCCCCGGCGCCTGCAAATTCTGCTCGGCGGCGGTGATCACCATGGTGTCTTCATGCTGCGCGGAGGCGGTATTGTCGTCTGCCATGGCAGGCAGCGCGACGCCATAAATCCCTAAATTGACCAGCAAGGCCAGAGAGTGAATCTTTTTATTCATTGGATGTCCCGCTTTTATGGTTTCTTATGAACGCGCTTCCCACAGCGCGGGCATTACGCTATTGCAAATGCAAATAGTTATCAATAATATTATCAATAAAATTTGTCCTGAAACAAAAAAGACTGTTAAACATGAGGTTAGAAGGGTGACGGTGTTAACAACGGGAAGTGAAGCCTGGTGGCAGTCGAAAAACGGCCCGGAATGGGTGCGTGAACAGGGGAAATATCGGGTCACCTTCTGGTGGCGCGATCCGGCGGGAACGCAACACACCTCGGCGGTGAAACGCGTCTGGCTGTATATCACCGGCGTAACCGATCACCATAAAAATGCCCGCCCACAATCCCTCGAACGCATCCCGGATACCGACGTCTGGCAATGGCAGGGCGAGTTCAGCCCCCAGTGGCGCGGCAGCTACTGCTTTATCCCTTCAGAGAATACAGACGATTTTGCGCCCGATGTGTTTCACGGTGAGCAGCCGGATCGCCTGGCGCTGCGCGAAGGCTGGCGCAAGCTGCTGCCGCAGGCAATGTCCGACCCGCTTAATACCCAGAGCTGGCGAGGCGGGCGAGGGCATGATGTCTCTGCGCTGGAGATGCCCGACGCTCCGGTGCAGCCCGGCTGGGATCGCTCCAATACGCCATACCGGCAGCCGGTATGCATTGACTGGCAGAGCAATCGACTGGGCAACCGTCGTCGCGTCTGGATATTTACCACTGGCGATGACGATCCGGAACGCCCGCTGGCGGTGCTGCTCGACGGCCAGTTCTGGGCCGAGAGCATGCCCGTCTGGCCAGCGCTGACGGCGCTTACCCTCGGACGTAAACTGCCGCCTGCCGTCTACGTTTTAATCGATGTGATAGATATGGCGCATCGCAATAACGAATTGCCCTGTAACCCCGATTTCTGGCTGGCGGTGCAGGAAGAACTTCTCCCTCTTGTAAAACAACGCACGCCATTCAGCGACCGCGCAGACCGTACGGTGGTCGCAGGCCAGAGCTTCGGCGGTCTCTCCTCGCTTTATGCCGCACTAAACTGGCCGCAGCGTTTTGGCTGCGTGCTGAGCCAGTCCGGCTCTTACTGGTGGCCGCATCGCGGCGGGCAGCAGGAAGGGCTGCTTATCGCGCAACTGAAAGCGGGTGAAAAAACCGCACGCGGCCTGCGCATCGTCCTTGAGGCCGGGTGCAACGAGCCGCTGATTTACCGCGCGAATCAGGCCATTTACGACGAACTGCACACACAGCAGCAGGTTTACTGGCGTCAGGTTGACGGCGGACACGACGCGCTTTGCTGGCGCGGTGGGCTGACGCAGGGGCTGATGACCCTCTGGCAGCCGCTTATTCACTAACGGAGTCTGTATGGAATTCAGCAATCCTTTCGATAATCCGCAGGGGCAGTTTGCTATTTTGCGTAACGATCAGGGGCAGTACAGCCTGTGGCCGCAGCAGTGCGAATTGCCCGCAGGCTGGCGCATGGTATGCGACGCGCAATCGCAGGACGCATGCCAGCAGTGGCTGGCCGAACACTGGCAGACGCTCAGCCCCTCTAATTATGCGGGGGAGCATGCATGAACCGTCTGCCGCTTGTTGCCGCCCAGCCGGGCATCTGGATGGCGGAGCAGCTTTCCAGCCTGCCGAACGCCTGGAGCGTGGCACACTACACCGAACTGAAAGGCGATATTGACGCACCGCTGCTGGCAAAAGCCATTGCCGAAGGCATGATGCAGGCCGACACTCTGCGCATGCGCTTCACCGAGGATAACGGTGAGGTGTGGCAGTGGGTGGATGCATCAATGACGCTGCCTGAACCGGAAATCGTGAATGCCGGTTCCCATGACGCCGCTGTGGCGCTGATGGACGCCGACCTTAACCAGAACCTTCGTGTCGACAGCGGTCAGCCCCTGGCGTTTCACCTGCTGATTCAGATCGGTCCGCAACACTGGTACTGGTATCAGCGCTATCACCATTTAGTGGTCGATGGCTTCAGCTTCCCGGCGATTACCCGCCAGATCGCCGCGATTTATGCCGCGTGGAAGAGGGGTGAGCCCACGCCTGACTCCCCGTTTACGCCGTTCGCCGGGGTGGTGGAGGAGTATCAGCGCTACCGCGACAGCGAGGCGTATCAGCGCGACGGTGCCTTCTGGGCTGAGCAGCGCAAACAGCTTCCTTCTCCGGTCTCGCTTTCCTCTGCGCCGCTGCCTGGGCGCGCCGCCACCACCGACATCCTGCGCCTGAAAATCGCCGCCGATGGCCGCGCCTTCGGCCAGCTTGCGCAGGCCGCAGGACGGGTACAGCGCACCGATCTGGCGCTTGCGCTGGTGGCGCTGTGGCTGGGCCGTCTCACCGGACGGCTGGACTACGCCGCCGGGTTTATCTTTATGCGCCGCATGGGCTCCGCTGCGCTGACCGCGACCGGCCCGGTGCTCAACGTGCTGCCGCTGGCGGTGAACATTCATCCGCACGAGAGCCTGCCGGAACTGGCGCAGCGCCTGGCAAACCAGCTGAAAAAAATGCGTCGCCACCAGCGCTACGACGCCGAGCAGATCGTGCGCGACAGCGGGCGTGCCGCGGGTGATGAAGCCCTGTTCGGCCCGGTGCTCAATGTCAAGGTATTCGATTATCAACTGGACATCGACGGCGTGGAGGCCACCACCCACACGCTGGCCACCGGCCCGGTGAACGATCTGGAGCTGGCATTGTTCCCGGACGAGCAGGGGGGGCTGAGCATTGAGATCCTCGCCAATAAACAGCGCTACGATGAAACCACGCTGGCCCGTCACGTGGCGCGCCTGAATGCGATGTTGACGCAATTTGCCGCTAACCCGGACCTGCGCTGCGGCGAGGTTGAAACGGTCTCAGAGCAGGAATACCAGCAGCTTACACGCATCAACGATACCGGGCTGGCGCTACCGTCCACCACGCTTGCGGAACTGGTGGCGGAACAGGCGAGCAAAACGCCGGACGCGCCCGCACTGGCGGATGCGCACATCGAGCTCAGCTATCGCCAGATGCGCGAGCAGGTGGTGGCACTGGCGCATCTGTTGCGTGAGCGCGGCGTGAAACCGGGCGACAGCGTGGCGGTGGCGCTGCCGCGCTCGGTATTCCTGACGTTAGCACTGCACGGCATTGTGGAGGCGGGGGCCGCGTGGTTGCCGCTGGATACCGGCTACCCGGACGATCGTCTGCGGATGATGCTGGAGGACGCGAAGCCGTCGCTGCTTATCACCACCGACGAACAGCGTCCGCGCTTTAGCGATCTGTCCGTCGGGACGTTTAGTTACAACACACTATTACCGGCTGCAGAGGCTGAACCGCTGCGGCTGGCGAAGCCGGAGCAGACGGCGTACATCATCTTTACGTCGGGCTCGACAGGGCGTCCGAAAGGGGTAATGGTCGGGCATACCGCCATCGTTAACCGTCTGAAATGGATGCAGGATCACTACCCGCTTACGGCGTGTGACGTGGTGGCGCAGAAAACACCGTGCAGCTTTGACGTGTCGGTCTGGGAGTTCTGGTGGCCGTTTATCGCCGGGGCGAAGCTGGTGATGGCCGAGCCGGACGCGCACCGTGATCCTCAGGCCATGCAGCAATTCTTTGCGCACTATGGCGTCACCACCACCCACTTTGTGCCGTCGATGCTGGCGGCGTTTGTCGCCTCGCTGACGCCGGAAAACGCCGACTGCTGTAAGAGCCTCAGGCAGGTATTCTGCAGCGGGGAAGCACTGCCGACGGAACTTTGTCGCGAATGGGAGCGGCTCACCCACGTGCCGCTGCATAACCTCTACGGCCCGACGGAAGCGGCGGTGGACGTTAGCTGGTATCCGGCATTTGGACCAGAGCTGGCGGCAGTTGCAGGTAACAGCGTGCCGATCGGTTTCCCGGTATGGAACACCGGGTTGCGGATCCTGGATGCGATGATGCGCCCGGTACCGTTTGGCGTGGCGGGCGATCTCTATCTCACCGGCATTCAGCTGGCGCAGGGGTATCTGGGGCGTCCGGATCTCACCGCCAGCCGCTTTATTGCCGATCCGTTCGCGCCGGGCGAGCGGATGTACCGTACCGGTGACGTCGCCCGCTGGCTGGACAACGGCGCGGTGGAGTATTTAGGCCGCAGCGACGACCAGCTGAAAATTCGCGGCCAGCGCATCGAGCTTGGCGAAATCGACCGGGCGATGCTGGCGCTGCCCGACGTGGCTCAGGCGGTGGCGCACGCCTGCGTGTTCAACCAGGCGGCGGCCACGGGCGGCGATGCCCGTCAGCTGGTGGGATATGTGGTTTCTGAATCCGGCTTACCGCTGGATCGCGACGCGCTGCTTGCCTCACTCAGATCGCAATTGCCGCCGCATATGGTGCCGGTGGTGTTACTGCAAATCAGCGCACTGCCGTTAAGCGCAAACGGCAAACTGGATCGCAAGGCGCTGCCGCTGCCGGAACTGACCAGCAAAACCAGCGGACGCGCACCGGAAAGTGCAACCGAAATTGCCGTCTCGCAGGCGTTTGCGTCTTTGCTGGGCTGCGTGGTAAACGACATCGAAGCCGACTTCTTTGCCCTCGGCGGCCACTCGCTGCTGGCGATGCGCCTGGCCGCACAGCTCAGCCGTACGTTCGCCCGCAAGGTGACGCCGGGGCAGATAATGGTCGCCTCTACGGTCTGCAGGCTGAGTGCTCTGCTGGATTCGCCGATAAGCGACGAGCAGGCACAGCGTCTGGGTTATGAAACCTTGCTGCCGCTGCGCGTAAGCGACGGCCCGACGCTGTTCTGCTTCCATCCGGCTTCCGGTTTTGCCTGGCAGTTCAGCGTGCTGGCGCGCTACCTTAGCCCGCGCTGGTCCATTACCGGAATTCAGTCGCCGCGCCCGGAGGGGCCGATGCAGCAGTGTGCGGATCTGGATGGGGTGATTGAACATCATCTGACTACGTTACGTGGCCGGCAGCCCCATGGGCCGTATTACCTGTTCGGCTACTCGCTTGGCGGCACGCTGGCGCAGGGGATTGCCGCGCGTCTGCGTCAACAGGGCGAAACCGTCGCCTTCCTGGGTCTGCTGGATACCTGGCCACCGGAAACCCAGAACTGGGCGGAAAAAGAGGCCAACGGACTCGACCCGGCGGTGCTGGCCGAAATTGAGCGCGAGCGACAGGCGTTTATCGCTGCCCAGCAGGGGCAGGGCTCCAGCGCGCTATTCAACGCCATTGAAGGTAACTACGCCGACGCGGTGCGGCTGCTCACCACGGCGCACAGCTCGCGGTTTGACGGGAAAGCAACGCTGTTTGTTGCCGAGCGCACGCGAACGATGGATCCGCAGGTGGCGTGGTCGCCGTGGGTAAATGAACTGGAGGTATACAGCCAGGATTGCGCCCATGTGGACATCATTTCGCCGCAGGCGTTTGAGAAGATTGGGCCGGTGTTGCAGAAGATGTTGGGGGAGTGATTTCCCCTCACTCTAACCCTCTCCCATGGGGAGAGGGGATGGTTTGCTCCCTCTCCCTGTGGGAGAGGGCCGGGGTGAGGGCATCAGCGCGCACGCTTTCCAAGCGGCACCACCAGCGGCGTGCCCGCCACCGGGTCGTCAATAATCATGCAGCGCATGCCGTAGATCCGCTCGATAAGCGCTGGCGTCACAATCTCCTTCGGCGCGCCCTGCGCCACAATTTCGCCGTCGCGCAGTGCAATTAAATGCGTGGCATAGCGGCAGGCCTGATTCAAATCATGCAGCACCGCCGCCAGGGTGTAACCCTGCGTGCGGTTGAGCTCGCTCAGCAACTCGAGCAGATCGATCTGATGGCTGATATCAAGCCAGGTCGTCGGTTCATCCAGCAGCATAATGGAGGTCTCCTGCGCCAGCACCATCGCGATCCACGCCCGTTGACGCTGGCCGCCGGAAAGGGTGTCCACGCTCTGCCGGGCGAGGTCCGTAATGCCCGTTGCCTGCATCGCGCGGTTAACCGCGTCTTCATCTTCCTTGCGCCAGCGGGTAAACAGCGGCTGGTGCGGATAGCGTCCGCGTGAGACCAGCTCCTGCACCGTGATGTCTCCCGGCGTGGTGGCGTTTTGCGCCAGCAGCCCGATGCGCCTGGCCACCTCTTTACTGGCAAAGCGCTGGATCTGCTCGCCGTCGAGGAATACCTGGCCTTCAACCGGTGTCATCAGGCGGCTGAGGGTGCGCAGCAGGGTCGACTTGCCGCAGCCGTTCGGGCCGATAATCGCCGTGAAATGGCCGTCAGGAATGTTGACGGTTAAGTCATGGGCAACGATTTTTTTGCCGTAACCGAGAGTAAGGCTTTCGCCGCGCAAGCGGGGGGTTGAATCGGTCATTTCTTGCGTGACTCCTGAACGAGCAAGACGATGAGGTAAATCCCGCCAAGGCTGACGGTGACAACGCCCACCGGAAGTTGATAAGGCATAAACAGCCGCTGGGCGCAGAGATCGGCGGCCAACAGTAACATTGAGCCGCACAGCGCCGCCTGGGTTAAGCCCCAGCGGGCCGTACCGCTAAGACGACGCGCAATGTGCGGGGCGACAAGGGCGATAAAGGAGATGGGGCCGGCAATCGCGGTGGAGGCCGCGGTGAGCAACACGGCGACCAGCATCAGCATCAGACGCGAACGCTCAACGCCGACCCCCAGCGCACAGGCGCTGTCGTCACCCATTTCCAGCAGCCGCATGCGCCGCACCAGCAGCAGCGCGGCGATAAACATCAGCAGAATCAATGGCGCGGCAGGCCAGACTTTGCCCCAGGTCAGGCCGTTGAGGGAACCGGCATACCACAGCCCGGCCGACAGCGCTGTTTCCAGCGAAGCCTGCAGCAGCAGCCAGGTATTGAACGCCATCAGCATGGCACGCACGCCGATACCGATAATGATCAGGCGGAAAGTGTCGATACCGTTGCGCCAGGCAAGCAGCCAGATCACCAGCGCGGTCAGTATCCCGCCGGTCATCGCCGTCACGGTGATGGCCGTCAGATGCTGACCAAACAGCACCATCGCGACCAGCACGCCGCTCCAGGCGCCGGTGTTGAGACCCATTACATCCGGGCTACCGAGCGGATTGCGCATCAGCGACTGGAAAATCGCGCCGCTGACGCCAAGCGCGGCACCCACCAGTATCGCCATTGCTACGCGCGGCAGTCGCCACTCCGTCACCACCATCGTGACAGCGCGCGGGGCGCTGCCGGTGAGCGCGTTAAACACCTGGGCCAGATCGAGCGTCACTGCGCCGCTGCACAGGCTTGCGATCGCCAGCATCAGAATGGCGATAACCAACAGCGAAACGCTGACGATCAAACGACGAGAGGGGGCCATCATGCGCCACCTCCGCGTTTACGTCGTACCAGGAAGATCAGGACCGGCGCGCCGATAAAGGCACTCACCACCGAAACGCGCAGTTCGCCGGGAACCAGAAGACGCCCGACAACATCAGCGAACAAGAGCAGGGCCGGGGTTGCCAGCAGCGTCACCGGCAGCGACCAGCGGTGATCGGCCCCCACCAGCCAGCGCGACAGATGCGGCATCATCAGCCCGATAAAGGCAATCGGGCCGACCACTGCCGTCGCACTGCCGCACAGCACGGTGATGACCACTAATCCCGTCAACTGGGTTCGTGCCACGCGGTTGCCGAGCGCGGTAGCGGTGTCGCTGCCAAGGCTCAGGCTGTTCAGCGCCCGGCTTAAACCGAGTGCCACGGCGGCGGCAATCATCACCGGGATGACCACCACCTTAAGCGTCTCCAGCGTGCGGATATCCAGCGAACCGGCCTGCCAGAAGCGGAGCTGATCGTAAACGTCCGGGTTAAGCAGGGCGATGCCGTTAGATAACCCTTCCAGCACGGCGGCAAGCGCCACGCCCGCCAGCGTCAGACGTACCGGGCTAAGCTGCCCGCCGCCCTGGCTGCCAGTGAAGGCGACAATCAGCGAGGCCGCCAGCGCGCCGCAAAAGGCCATTACCAGTTGTTCTGAGGGAGAGGTAAACCCGAACAGCGCCGCACCAAGCACAATGGCAAAGCTGGCACCGCTATTCACGCCAAGAATGCCGGGGTCGGCCAGCGGGTTGCGGGTAAGGGTTTGCATAAGTGCCCCCGCAAGGCCCAGTGCGCCACCGGCAAGTAATCCGGCCAGGGTACGGGGCAGGCGGGCATCCAGCACGATGGTGCAGTCGGCGCTCTGACAGGTACCAAAGAGCGCATCAACAATCACGGAGGCGGGCAGCGGTTTCGCACCAACCAGCAGACTGAGCGCCATCGCAAGGATTAACAGCAGCAATAACACGGGCACGGCAACGGCGCGCACCGCAGAAGAAGAGGAAAACGACATAGCAACATCCATGATTTGATAATAATAGTGATTATCGTTATCTATCTTATTTGGCTATGTTAGCATGTGCGCCCATGGAATGGGTAGAAATAGACTCAAGGTCTTGTCATGAATCAAAAATCCTGGCTGATTAACCTCAGCCTGCTGAAGACGCACCCGGCGTATCGCGCCGTGTTTATCGCGCGTTTTATCTCCATTTTGTCCCTCGGCCTGCTCGGCGTTGCCGTCCCGGTACAGATCCAGACGTTGACGCACTCCAGCTGGCTGGTCGGGCTGTCGGTCACCTTAACCGGCGGGGCGATGTTTATCGGTCTGATGATCGGCGGCGTGCTGGCCGACAGGTACGAACGCAAGAAGCTGATCCTGCTGGCACGCGGCACCTGCGGGGTGGGGTTTGTCGGATTGTGCCTGAACGCAATGCTGCCAGAACCCTCCTTACTCGCCATTTACGCCCTCGGGCTGTGGGATGGTTTCTTTGCTTCGTTAGGCGTGACGGCGCTGCTGGCCGCCACGCCCGCGCTGGTAGGGCGTGAGAATTTGATGCAGGCGGGGGCAATTACCATGCTTACCGTCCGTCTTGGCTCGGTGATATCGCCGATGGTGGGCGGCCTGCTGCTGGCCACCGGTAACGTGGCGTGGAACTACGGCCTCGCGGCTGCGGGGACGTTTATTACCACCTTAACCTTGCTGCGTCTGCCGCTTCTGCCACCGCCACCGCAGCCGCGTGAGCATCCGCTGAAATCGCTGATGGCGGCGATCCGGTTTCTGTTCAGCAACCCGCTGATTGGTGGTATTGCGCTGCTCGGTGGTCTGCTGACGATGGCGAGCGCCGTACGCGTGCTGTACCCGGCGCTGGCGGGGGTGTGGCAGATGAGCGCCTCAGAGATTGGCGTGCTGTACGCCGCCATTCCGCTCGGCGCGGCGTGTGGTGCGCTAACCAGCGGCAGGCTGGCGCAGAGCGCGCGTCCAGGGTTGATTATGCTGTTGACGACACTGGCGTCGTTTATCGCGATGGGGTTCTTCAGCCTGATGCCGGTCTGGGCGCTGGGTGTGCTGTGTCTGGTGCTCTTCGGCTGGCTGAGCGCCATCAGTTCTCTGTTGCAGTACACCCTGATCCAGACCCAGACGCCGGAGGGGATGCTCGGGCGCATCAACGGCCTGTGGACCGCGCAAAACGTGACGGGCGATGCCATTGGCGCGGCGATCCTCGGTGGGCTGGGGGCCGTCATGACACCGGTGGCTTCGGCGAGCACCAGCGGGTTTGCGTTAGCCGTTGTAGGTGGGATCCTGTTAATGGTATTAGCAGAATTGCGCCGGTTCCGGCAGGAGGTTGTATTGAACGACGGTGCGGCCTGATGCCCTCACCCCGCCCCTCTCCCACGGGGAGAGGGAGGGAAAATGCCTACTTAAACAATGCATTTAATCTCTCTAACACCAGCATCGCGCTGTAATAATCCAGGCGGAACGTCTCCGTTCCCAGTGCCCACACGCGTTTATTCTTCACCGCAGGCAGGTGAGCCAGCAGCGGGTTGGCGTAAATCGCTTCAACGTCTTTTTGATCGCCGGCAAACAGGAACAGGCCTTCACCGTTCAGCCCGGTAGCCAGATTTTCACCGCCTAACTGGATGATGTCGTGACGTTTGCCCTGACTTTTTGATGTGTGCAGCCCGGCAGGCAGTTCGGCCAGGGTAAAGCCTAACTGGTGCAACAGCTGGCCCTGGGCAGACTCCGCGGTCCACAGGTTAGCGCTGTGCGCGGCAGCGGTGTACACAATGGCGTTCACCGGTTGCGGCGGCAGCGTCATCTGCTGTTTCACCTGCGCGAGTTGTTTATCGAATGCTGCAATGCGTTCGGCGGCCTGTTTTTCCTGTCCGGTTATCGTGCCTAACTGCTTCAGCAGTTCCTGCCAGCTTTTGTCGTCGTAGTTGATGATGAGCGTCGGCGCGATGGCGGAGAGCTGATCGTACAACGCCAGGGCCGAATCTCCGCCGGTCGCGCTAATCAGAATCAGATCCGGCATCTGCGCCGCCACCGCTTCCGCACTCGGCTCGCCAATGTACAGGCGCGCCACGTTGCGCTGTTTCGCAATATCACCCCACTGACGTAAAAAGCCCTGCGCATCCGCCACGCGGTTATTGGGCGTGGTCGCCCCGCTGGCCACTACCGGAGCGTCAATCGCCAGCAATGAGCCGGTCAGGGTCACGCTGGTGGAGACAATGCGCGTGGGTTTGCTCTCCAGGGTATGCACGCCGCGGCTGTCGGTTACCTGACGCGGCCAGTCGGCGGCGATGGCTGAGGTTAGTCCTAAAACAAAACATCCCGTTAAAAGAAGGGCATTACGGCAAACGGCGGGGAATTTCACAACGCGGCATCCTGTTCTCTTTGAGGTTAATGCTTCTCATTTTCATGATTGCGGCGAGGGGATGCAAGCGATACTCGCACAAGATGTTCGCTCTGCGGTTGACACCGGCGCGATGTGGGATTAGGTTAGCCAACGAAAATATAAATGATAATCATTATTGCTTCTTTTATCATTTTATGGAGGATGATATGGATACGTCCCTGGCTGAGGAAGTTCAGCACACCGCGACCACGCTGCCATCAGACAGCTTTTTCTTTATGTCGCCTTACCGCAGTTTTACCACGTCAGGCTGTTTTTCCCGTTTCTCTGAACCCGCCGAGGGCGGTGATAACCCGTCGGGGGCCTTCCAGCAGAAACTGGCTCAGGCTTTCCGCAACGCGAAGGCCAGCGGCATTGCCCATCCCGTGATGGTGGGAGCCATCCCGTTCGATACCCGCAAGCCCTCATCCCTGTTTATTCCGCAGCACTGGCAGACCTTTTCGCGCCCGGCGCGTCAGCAGTCCGCGCGCTATTTTTCCGCTTCCCAGGCGTTGAGCGTGGAAACCCGCACTGAGATCCCGCCGCAGCCCGTGTTTGAAGAGATGGTTGCCCGTGCGGCAGCGCTCACCGCCACGCCACAGGTGAACAAAGTGGTGCTGTCGCGGCTGATTGATATTGCGACGGATAAAACGATTGATAGCGGCGCGCTGATGGAGCGACTGATCGCCCAGAATCCGGCCAGCTTCAACTTCCATGTGCCGCTGGAAGATGGCGGCGTGCTGCTGGGCGCGAGCCCGGAACTGCTGCTGCGTAAAGAGGGGACACACTTTAGCTCTCTGCCGCTGGCGGGCTCTGCGCGTCGTCAGCCGGATGACGTGCTGGATCGCGAGGCGGGTAATAAGCTGCTGGCCTCCGAGAAGGATCGCCACGAGCACGATCTGGTGACCCAGGCGATGAAAGCCATTCTGGCACCGCGCAGCCATCATCTCAGCATGCCAGCTTCCCCGCAGCTGATCACCACCCCAACGCTCTGGCATCTGGCGACGCCAGTGGAAGGGGAGGCCCGTGAAAATGAGAACGCCCTGACTCTGGCCTGTCTGCTGCACCCGACGCCTGCGCTGAGCGGTTTCCCGCATCAGGCGGCAAAAGAGCTGATTGCCGGGCTGGAGCCGTTCGACCGCGAACTGTTTGGCGGCATCGTTGGCTGGTGTGACAGCGAAGGCAACGGCGAGTGGGTGGTGACCATCCGCTGCGCGCGTTTGCTTAAAAATCGCGTTCGCCTGTTTGCCGGTGCGGGCATTGTGCCAGCCTCCTCCCCGGTGGGCGAGTGGCGCGAAACCGGGGTGAAGCTCTCCACCATGCTCAACGTTTTTGGTTTGCACTGAGGAATCATCATGACCATCCCCTTTACCCGTTGGCCTGAGGAGTTTGCCCGGCGTTACCGTGAAAAAGGCTACTGGCAGGATCTGCCGCTGACCCACATTCTGACCGACCACGCGGAGAAAGATACCGTCGCCATTATTGACGGTGAACGTCACCTGACCTGGCGCGCGTTCAACCAGGCGGTGAATAACCTGGCCTCCGTCCTGCAGGAGCAGGGCGTGCGTCGTGGCGAGACCGCGCTGGTTCAGCTCGGCAACGTGGCTGAGTTTTACATCACCTTTTTCGCGCTTCTGCAGGTGGGTGTGGCTCCGGTGAACGCGCTTTTCAGCCATCAACGTAACGAGCTGAACGCCTACGCCGCACAGATCAAACCCGCGCTGCTGATTGCCGACCGCGAGCACGCCCTGTTTGCAGGCGATGATTTCCTGAACCGTTTTGTGGATGAACATCGCTCAGTGCGTGTTGTCCTGCTGCGTGGCGATAACGGCGCACATGCCCTGGAGGCGGCCATCGCCCACCCGGCGGCCCATTTCATCCCCAACCCCACGCCCGCCGACGAAGTGGCGTTCTTTCAGCTTTCAGGCGGCAGTACCGGCACGCCAAAGCTGATCCCGCGTACGCATAACGATTACGACTACAGCATTCGTCGCAGCAACGAAATTTGCGGCATTACCGCGGATACCCGCTATCTGAATGCGCTACCGGCGGCCCATAACTACGCCATGAGTTCCCCGGGTTCGTTAGGGGTATTCATGGCTGGTGGCTGCGTGGTGCTGGCGCACGATCCGAGCGCCACGATCTGCTTCCCGCTGATTGAACGCCATCAGATTAACGTCACCTCGCTGGTACCCCCGGCGGTCAGCCTGTGGCTGCAGGCGATTGCCGACGGCGCGGGCAATGCGCAGCTTAAATCGCTGAAGCTGCTACAGGTGGGGGGCGCACGCCTCTCCGCCACGCTCGCCGCGCGTATTCCGGCGGAAATTGGCTGCCAGCTACAGCAGGTGTTCGGCATGGCGGAAGGGCTGGTGAATTACACCGCTCTCGACGATACCCCGGATCGCATCATCCACACCCAGGGCCGTCCGATGTGCCCGGATGACGAAGTGTGGGTGGCGGACGAGCACGGCAACCCGCTGCCGCGTGGCGAAACAGGACGTCTGATGACCCGTGGGCCGTACACCTTCCGCGGCTATTTCAACAGCCCGGAACACAACGCCAGCGCCTTTGATGCCAACGGGTTTTACTGCTCCGGCGATCTGATTGCCATCGACGAGCAGGGGTACATCACCGTGCAGGGGCGCGAGAAAGATCAGATCAACCGCGGCGGGGAGAAGATCGCCGCTGAAGAGATCGAAAACCTGCTGCTGCGCCATGAGGCGGTGATCCACGCCGCGCTGGTGAGCATGGAGGACAGCCTGTTGGGCGAGAAAAGCTGCGCGTTTCTGGTGGTGAAACAGCCGCTGCGCGCGGTTGAGGTGCGTCGCTTCCTGCGCGAGCAGGGCGTTGCCGAATTCAAACTGCCGGATCGCGTGGAGAGCGTGGATGCGCTGCCGTTAACGCCGGTCGGCAAAGTCGATAAGAAACAGTTGCGCCTGTGGATCGCTGAACGCGCCCGGGCCTGAGGAACAGAGTATGGCTATTCCAAAATTAACCGCTTATGCGCTGCCAACTGCCGCAGAGTTGCCGACAAGCAAAGTGAACTGGGCGTTTGAGCCTGAACGTGCCGCGCTGCTGATCCACGATATGCAGGAGTATTTCCTGAACTTCTGGGGCGAAAACAGTGCGATGATGCAACAGGTGGTGGCGAACATCGCCAGGCTGCGCGCGTACTGTAAAGCGCACAACATTCCGGTTTACTACACCGCCCAGCCGAAAGAGCAGAGCGACGAAGACCGCGCCCTGCTGAATGACATGTGGGGCCCGGGCCTGACCCGATCCCCGGAGCAGCAGCGCATCGTCGCTGAACTGACCCCGGACGAAGCGGACACCGTGCTGGTGAAGTGGCGCTACAGCGCGTTTCATCGCTCGCCGCTGGAGCTGATGCTGAAAGAGACAGGCCGCAATCAGCTGCTGATCACCGGCGTGTATGCTCACATCGGCTGCATGACCACCGCCACCGATGCGTTTATGCGCGACATCAAACCCTTCTTTATTGCCGACGCGCTGGCAGATTTCACCCGCGAAGAGCACCTGATGTCGCTCAACTATGTGGCGGGGCGTTCCGGCCGCGTGGTGATGACCGATGACCTGTTGCCGTCGGTTCCGGCCTCAAAAGCGGCGCTGCGTGAGCTCATCCTGCCATTACTCGATGAAACCGACGAACCGATGGATGATGAAAACCTGATCGACTACGGCCTGGATTCGGTGCGCATGATGGCGCTCGCCGCACGCTGGCGTAAAGTCCACGGCGATATCGATTTCGTGATGCTGGCAAAAAATCCGACCCTCGACGCCTGGTGGGCGCTGCTTTCCCGCGAGGTGCAGTAATGGTTGTTGATTTCACCGGCAAAACCGTCTGGGTGACAGGGGCGGGCAAGGGGATTGGTTATGCGACGGCGCTGGCTTTTGCCGACGCGGGCGCGAAGGTGACCGGATTCGATCTGGCCTTCCCGCAGGGAAATTATCCGTTTGCTACCGAAACGCTGGACGTATCTGACGCGGCGCAGGTGAGCGATGTCTGCGGGCGATTGCTCGCCGTAGAGGAACGTCTGGACATACTGGTCAACGCCGCCGGCATTCTGCGCATGGGCGCCACGGACCAGCTTTCGCAGGAGGACTGGCAGCAGACGTTTGCGGTCAACGTTGGCGGGGCGTTTAACCTCTTTCAACAGACGATGGGCCAGTTCCGTCGTCAGCAGAGCGGGGCGATTGTCACCGTGGCGTCCGACGCGGCCCATACGCCGCGCATCGGGATGAGTGCCTATGGCGCCTCGAAAGCGGCGCTGAAAAGCCTGGCCCTCACCGTCGGGCTGGAGCTGGCGGGCAGCGGCGTGCGCTGTAATCTGGTGTCGCCGGGGTCAACGGATACCGATATGCAGCGCACCCTGTGGACCTGCGACGATGCGGAGCAGCAGCGCATTCGCGGTTTTGGCGAGCAGTTTAAGCTGGGGATCCCGCTCGGGAAAATTGCCCGTCCTCAGGAGATTGCCAGCACGATCCTGTTCCTGGCCTCCGATGCTGCCAGCCATATCACCCTGCAGGATATCGTGGTGGACGGCGGCTCCACGCTGGGGGCGTAATGATCTGGAAACGCCATTTATCGTTAGATGCGCTGAACGCCACCAGCCAGAACACGCTGGTGGCGCATCTGGGCATCGTTTATACCCGCCTTGGCGACGATACGCTGGAAGCGGAAATGCCGGTGGATACGCGCACCCATCAGCCGTTTGGCCTGCTGCACGGTGGCGCGTCGGCGGCGCTGGCGGAAACGCTGGGCTCGATGGCCGGTTTTCTGATGACCCGCGACGGGCAGAACGTGGTGGGAACGGAGCTGAATGCCACCCATCATCGTGCGGTAGCGCAGGGGACCGTGCGCGGCGTGTGTCAGCCGCTGCATCTGGGTCGATCCAGCCAGAGCTGGGAGATTGTGGTGTTCGACGAGCAGGGACGGCGGTGCTGTACCTGCCGGTTGAGTACGATGGTGCTGGGGTAATGTTGTGCGGCCTGTTGCCCTCACCCTAACCCTCTCCCACAGGGAGAGGGGACGGTGTAGTACAAAATTAGAGCATTGAGACGACGCGTTTAAGTAACCGAATTCGCGGCGCAATGGACGCTTTGTCCAGCCACTCCGCCGGGCTGTGGAAGCCCGCGCCAATCGGCCCTAAGCCGTCAAGCGTGGGGATACCCAGCGCAGCGGTGTGGTTGGCATCGCTGCCGCCGCCGACCGCCTGCCAGGTAATGGCGATGCCTTCCGCTTTACCTGCCGCTTCAACCTGCTGCATCAGTGCCTGAGTCGCAACGCTTGCTGCCATCGCCGGTTTGTGATTGACCCGCGTCAGCGTCGTCGTCACGCCGTCTAAAAAGCCTTTTTCACATAAGGCTTCCAGCGCCTGATTCACCCGGTCGTACTCGTCGTTTTCCCAGAAGCGAACGTCGAGCTCGGCCACGGCGTTGTCCGCCACCACGTTTGCCGCGCTGCCGCCGCGAATCACCCCTACGTTGAGTGTGGTGCCGCGCGACCCGTCGCTCAGCGCATTCAGGGCAACGATGCTGTTTGCCAGCGCTGTGATTGCCGAACGGCCTTTTTCCGGGTCGTTACCCGCGTGTGCCGCCACGCCCTTGAAGGTGAGGTGATAGCCCGCCATACCTTTACGGGCTTTCACCAGAGAGCCATCAGCACGGGCAGCTTCGCACACCAGCACGCAGCGGGAGCGTTGTGCCAGTGCACCGATCCATTCGTGGGAGTATACCGAGCCCGTTTCTTCGTCCGGATTCATCGCGACCGCAATTGCCAGGCGATCTTTATCCGTAGGATCTAGCTCGCGCATTGCCCACAGAATATTGAGCAGTCCGCTTTTCATATCAGACACGCCGGGGCCGTAGAGACGCGTATCGTCCTCGCTCAACGGGCGTTCGGCCACGGTGCCGGGGGCAAAAACGGTATCAAGATGGCCGACCAGCAGCACGTCGAACTGCTCTGCTTGCGGCTTGTTGCTGACGAAGAGGCCCGGGCCAACTTTCTCGCCCAGGTTTACCTGCCCGGTATGCCAGCCTTCGCGTTGCCAGAGAGATTCTAAAATACCAGCCACGGCGGCAACGCCCGCGATGGTCTGGGTGCCGCAGTCCACGTTCACCAGGCTTTTCAGCTCTTCAATGTAGCGATCCAGATTCATTTCCTTTTCCTTGTAAGCGGTAAGCGCGCGATCGCGCAGGGTCATTCTGGCGAGGTTGAGCGTAAAAAAAATGATACAAATCATCCCGTAAGGTTGAGCCAGGACGAAAAACGCAGAAGTGTGACCGATGACAGCGACGGGGTTGTTTCAGCCTGAAAGTGATCGACTTAACACTGTGGTGTAAATCTCTGGTTTGACCACGCATTATTGCGTTTCAAAGTTGTTAAATTTTACGCGTTGTTCTAGAAACAAAATGTAACATCTCACTGTTCCACAACAACGGACAACAACTATGAACAACTCAGGGAAATACCTTACATGGGCACTGCTTTCCGTTGTGGGAGCTTTTGCCCTGGGCTATATCGCCCTCAACCGGGGGGAACAGATCAATGCGCTCTGGATTGTCGTTGCCTCCGTCTGCATTTATCTGATCGCGTATCGTTTTTATGGTCGCTATATCGCCAAAACGGTGCTGGCGGTTGACGGCACGCGCATGACGCCCGCCGTTCGTCATAACGACGGGCTGGACTACGTTCCGACCGATAAGAAAGTGCTGTTCGGTCACCACTTTGCGGCGATTGCCGGGGCAGGCCCGCTGGTGGGGCCGGTGCTGGCGGCGCAGATGGGCTATCTGCCGGGGATGATCTGGATCCTTGCCGGCGTGGTGCTGGCGGGGGCCGTACAGGACTTTATGGTGCTGTTCGTCTCCACCCGTCGCGACGGCCGTTCGCTTGGCGAGCTGGTGAAAGAGGAGATGGGCGCGACGGCCGGGGTGATTGCGCTGGTGGCGACCTTTATGATCATGGTGATCATCCTTGCGGTACTGGCGATGATTGTGGTGAAAGCGCTGACCCACAGTCCGTGGGGGACTTACACCGTCGCGTTCACCATTCCGCTGGCCATTTTTATGGGGATCTACATTCGCTACCTGCGTCCGGGACGCATTGGTGAGGTGTCGGTGATTGGTCTGGTGCTGCTGGTGTTCGCCATTATCTCCGGCGGCTGGGTGGCAGAGAGCCCAACCTGGGCACCGTTCTTCGACTTTACCGGCGTACAGCTGACCTGGATGCTGGTGGGGTACGGGTTTGTGGCCGCGGTGCTGCCGGTGTGGCTGCTGCTGGCCCCGCGTGATTACCTTTCCACGTTCCTGAAAATTGGCACCATCGTCGGGCTGGCTATCGGTATTTTGATCATGCGCCCGACGCTGACCATGCCAGCGTTAACCAAATTCGTTGACGGTACGGGCCCGGTCTGGACCGGTAACCTGTTCCCGTTCCTGTTTATCACCATCGCCTGTGGTGCGGTGTCTGGCTTCCACGCGCTGATTGCCTCCGGGACCACGCCGAAGATGCTGGCGAATGAAAATCAGGCTTGCCTGATTGGCTACGGCGGCATGCTGATGGAGTCCTTCGTGGCGATCATGGCGCTGGTCTCTGCCTGCATTATCGACCCGGGCGTCTACTTCGCGATGAACAGCCCGATGGCGGTTCTGGCTCCGGCGGGCACCGCCGACGTGGTGGCATCCGCAGCACAGGTGGTAAGCGGCTGGGGCTTTGCCATTACCCCGGATACGTTATCGAGTATCGCCAGTGAAGTGGGCGAGCAGTCGATTATCTCCCGCGCGGGTGGCGCGCCTACGCTGGCGGTGGGCATGGCCTACATCCTTCACGGTGCGCTGGGCGGGCTGATGGATGTCTCGTTCTGGTATCACTTCGCCATTCTCTTTGAAGCGCTGTTTATTCTGACGGCGGTGGATGCGGGGACGCGTGCGGCGCGCTTTATGCTGCAGGATCTGCTGGGCGTGATCTCCCCGAACCTGAAGCGTACCGATTCGCTCCCGGCGAACCTGCTGGCAACGGCCTTGTGCGTGCTGGCGTGGGGGTACTTCCTGCATCAGGGCGTGGTGGATCCGCTGGGCGGTATTAACACGCTGTGGCCGCTGTTTGGTATCGCTAACCAGATGCTGGCAGGGATGGCGCTGATGCTGTGTGCGGTGGTGCTGTTCAAGATGAAGCGCCAGCGTTATGCCTGGGTGGCGCTGCTGCCTACTTCCTGGCTGCTGATTTGTACCCTGACGGCGGGCTGGCAGAAAGCCTTCAGCCCGGACAATAAAGTGGGTTTCCTGGCGATTGCCAATAAGTTCCAGGCGATGATCGACAGCGGTAAAATTCCGGCGCAGTATACAGAATCACAGCTGTCGCAGCTGGTGTTTAACAACCGTCTGGATGCCGGGCTGACCATCTTCTTTATGGTGGTGGTCGTGGTACTGGCGTTGTATTCTCTGAAGACCGCGCTGGCGGCGCTGAAAGAAGACAAGCCGACAGCGAAAGAGACGCCTTACGAGCCAATGCCTGAAAACCTGGAAGAGATTGTCACCCAGGCCAAAGGGGCGCATTAACCTGTGTGCCGGGTGGCGCTAGCGCTTACCCGGCCTACATTTCTTATCCTCCCTCTCCCTTTGGGAGAGGGCCGGGGTGAGGGAAACAAACGAGAAATGACTTATGTTCGACACCCTTTCCAAAGCAGGTAAATACCTGGGCCAGGCCGCCAAAATGATGATTGGCGTGCCGGACTACGACAACTACGTCGAGCATATGCGCGTCAACCATCCGGACCAGACGCCAATGACCTACGACGAATTTTTCCGCGATCGCCAGGATGCCCGTTACGGCGGCAAGGGCGGGGCGAAGTGCTGTTAACCCTCTTTCGGTAAATAGAGGCTGATCTGTTCCTGTTTACAGCCGTAGATCGCCGCCAGCTTTTCACGGGTGCGCTTTTGCGGACGGGAGTCCAGCGCTTCCAGCTGTGATACGGCAGACTGGGTGATGCCGAGTTTCTCTGCTACCTCCTGCTGGGACATGCCGCGCAGGATGCGCCAGGCGGCCTGCAGGCTGACGTTCTGCCAGGTCATGATGCTGCAAACCTCACCTGGAAGTTCAACGTCATCCAGCTCGTCGTGTTCGACTTCAATATCCTCCAGATCGTCGTCGGTTTCGTCGTCGATTTCCGCCATCTGCAGGCACATACGAAAATATTCATCATAGGGAATAACCACGTACTGCGTTTGTCCGTTGTCGTCCTTAATTAGCTGAACAGCCATAGGTGGCTTTCTCCTCGTGCAGGTAAGTTGTTGATGTTCTGCGCTTAACGGCCAAAACATAACAATGGTTATCGGGTTCGTCCCGAAGCGTATAGACGATGCGGTAATCGCCAACGCGTAGCCGGTAGTGATCTTCTGTCGCCGATATTTTTTTGATATCGGGCCGGGGAGCCGAGCGGTCATCCAGCTCAACAAGCTTCAACTCAATGCGACGCTGATATCGCTCGTCAATCTTTAAAAATGCCTTCTTTGCCCCATTGGACCAGACAATCTTCATCCGTACCTCCACTGTACGCCCACACAAAGTATAAGGAAATAATAAGACTATTAGATAAATTCCGAATTTCTTATGGGCTACTGTAGAGCGGAGAACAAATGCAGGTAAGAGGCAAAACGCAAACCGTCGAGGCGGTGCGAAAACGCCTCTGCCGGGCGACAGAGGCTTGCAGAAAATGTGCGATCAGGCGTTCAAACCGCCGTCCACATCCAGCCCCGTACCGGAGATCTGTCCGGCGGCCGGGCTGGCGAGGAAGGTGACCGCCGCCGCGATATCTTCCGGTTGCCCGTAATGACCGACGGCAATCATCTGACGCTGGGCTTCTGCCTGTTCGCCGACCTCCGGGTTCATATCGCTGTTGGTCGGGCCGGGATGCACCAGGTTCACGGTAATACCGCGGGGCCCCAGATCCCGCGCCAGACCGCGCGTGAAGGAGTTAAGCGCGGATTTGGTCATGGAGTAGACGGAGATACCCGGCATCGCCACGCGGTTTGCCAGACAGCTACCGATATTGATAATGCGTCCGCCGTCAGACATGTGTACCAGCGCTTCCTGCGTGGCGATCACCACGCCGCGAATGTTGACGTTAATCAGGGCATCGATATCCGCCAGCGTCATGGACTCCAGCGGGCCGCCGCGGGCGATACCGGCGTTATTGACCAGAATGTCCAGCCCGCCGAGGGTGCGCGCCGCATGGGTGACCGCGTCCTGAATAGCCTCTGCGCTGGCGCTGTCGGCCTGAACCGCCTCACTGTGCCGCCCCAGCGCGCTTATCTCATCGACCACGGCCTGGGCTTTATCGACGGACTTTTCATACGTGATAACCACATCGGCACCGGCGCGTGCCAGCGACAGCGCGATAGCACGGCCCAATCCCCGGCTGGCACCGGTAACCAGCGCTTTCTTACCTGTTAAATCGATCTGCATGATGACCTCGTTGCGAGAGTGGTGAGAATCATCATTAGGTATAGTCGCTCGGCGCGTTTAACGGCTGAAGGATTCCACTTTCTCGAACGCCGCGCGCAGAACGTCAGGTGTGAGCGCCACGGGCAAATAGTGAATCGACTCCACCGGGCGCAGGGTGTGATTGATGACCTTGTCCAGTTCGTCACGGTTGTTGATATCCACCTCCAGCTCGCGAAGCCGGGTCGGCAGGTTAAAGCGCTGATACGCGGTGATAAGCTGCGCCAGCACGTCGTCCTGACCGAGCAGGGCGCTTTGCACCAGAATGCCGTAGGCCACTTTGGTGCCGTGTAGGTATTTTTCCGTCTGCGGCAGGACGGTTAAGCCGTTATGCACCGCATGTGCCGCCGCCACGCGTGTATAACGTTCGCCGAGCCCACCGACCATGCCGCCACCGGCAATAATGGCATCCACCACATCCCTGAATGCCTGCGTTGCTTCGCCGCGCTGCTGGTCAGCCAGCGCGTCCTCGCTGCGTTCCAGCAGCACGTCGCGGATAGCCAGCGCGCCGTTAATCCCCAGACGTACGGTCAGCGGCAGGTGTTCAGGCTGCGGTGCGAGTACAACCGCTTCATACCACTTCGCCAGGGTATCGCCGATACCAGCCAGCAGGTATTCCGCCGGGGCGTTAAGGATGATTTGCGGCTCCACCAGCACCAGGAAGTTGGCATCGTCGAAAATTTCAAACTGCAGCGCCTGCCCGGCATCGTTGTACCAGACGGAGAGCGGCGTCCATGCCGCACAGGTAGCGGCGATGGTCGGGATACCCACGAACGGAACGCCCAAACGACGCGCCACGGCTTTGACCGTATCCATCACCGCTCCGCCGCCAACACCAATCACCACGGCCGCCTCGCTGCCGGATTCATTCACCAGATGGGTGACGTCACGCTCGCTGCAGTGGCCTTTGAACAACAGGTGTTTTGCGCCGGGGGCCGCAAAGCTCTCCGGCAGGTAGGGACGTGCGCCTTCAAGCGCGCGTTCGCCGTAGATCCACACCGCGCGGGAAAGCTGCTCCGGGGTGAAGAAGTCATGCAGATGCGCAAGGCTTCCGGGATGAGAAAAGTAGTTCGCCGGGCCGGGAACGACGCGGATATCGGTGTTGCTCATGGTGTTGTCCTTTTTTAGCAAGCGCTAACCCGATGTTATGTCTGGACATCCGGATGGCTAATAATATTTGGCTTTATCTTATGCCTTTTCTGTCGTTGTCAGTCAACCGGAGCTGTGAAAAATTCAATAAATCAAACTATTAATGAGGATCCTACGCGGATGGTTTCCAGTCGCCTTGAGATGCGCGGTATCAGCCTGGCCTTTTCCGGCTTTCAGGCGCTGTCGCGCGTGGACTTTACCCTGAACGGCGGATCGGTGCATGCATTGACCGGGGCTAACGGCGCGGGGAAATCGACGCTGATGGCGGTGCTGTGCGGAACGCACGATCGCTATGAGGGGGAGATCTGCATTAATAACCAGCCGGTGACGATCCGCGAACCGCTCGATGCCAAACGGCTGGGGATCCACCTTGTGCAGCAAGAAGTGGACGTGGCGCTGGTTCCGGGGCTGAGCATCGCTGAAAACATCATGCTCGACCAGCTGGCGCAGCCGGGACATCGCTACCGCTGGCGTGCTATTCGTCAACAGGCGAAGCAGGCGCTGGCGCAGCTCGACGTTACGCTGGACGTTCGCCGTTCCATCGACAGCTGTTCGTTGGCTGAAAAACAGCAGATCCTGCTGGCGCGGGCGCTGTCGCATCACTGCCGTTTTTTGATCCTCGATGAACCTACCGCACCGCTGGATGCCCACGACAGTGAACGCCTGTTCGCGGTGGTGCGGCGTTTAAAGCAGCAGGGCATTGGCGTGGTGTTTATCTCGCACCGCATTCATGAGCTGAAAGCCATCTGTGACACCTTAACGGTGCTGCGTGATGGCAAGCTGATTGAGACCGGCCCGATGGCGGATCTCAGCGGCGAAGCGATCGTCGAGAAGATGCTCGGCCACGAACTGAGCGATATCTACCCGCCAGCCCGTCCTGTGCATAGCGACGAGACGCTGCTGCGGGTTGAGGGGCTGCACGACGACGCGTTGCTGAAAGATATCTCCCTGAATCTGCGTAAAGGCGAAATCCTTGGCATTGCCGGTCTGGCGGGCGCAGGCAAAACCGAACTCTGCAAGGCGCTGTTTGGTGCCAGCAAAAGCCGGGTGGAGCGTGGCGAGCTCAATCATCAGCCCTGGAAACCGCGCGATCCGGCCGATTCTGTGCTGCGCGGGCTGGCGCTGGTACCGGAGGAGCGGCGCAAGGAGGGGATTTTCATCGACGAGCCGGTGAGCATGAACCTGGCCGTGACGGCAGATAACAGCTTTTCGCGCTGGAGTCTCTTTGGTCATCGTCAGGCGTGGCGCTGGGCGGAAGAGGTGATAGCCCGCGTTGGCGTGCGAACACGCGGGCCGGGGCAGGCTTTACGTCGGCTTTCTGGCGGTAACCAGCAGAAGGTTGCTATTGGCAAATGGCTGCGCAATGACGCCAGCGTGCTGATATTTGACGAGCCGACCAAGGGCGTTGACGTCAAAGCGAAGACCGATCTGTTTCAACTGATCGACGGCCTGGCCCGCGAGGGGAAAGGGGTGATTTACGCTTCGGGCGAATTTGCCGAGCTGGTGGGGCTGTGCGATCGCATCTGCGTGCTCTGGGACGGACGCATCGTGGCGGAAATCCCCGGGGCCGAGGCGCGGGAAGAGACACTACTTTATTATTCAACCGGAGGAACGGCGTCGTGAGCAAAGCCCTTTCAGTGACCGCGGCGGCGTCTGGCCGTCAACAGATTTTCGATTTTCTCTACCGGTGGGGTATGTTGCTAACCGTGGTGGCGCTGGTGGTGGTTTTTGGCCTGGCGTCGGACAGCTTCCTCGACCCGAACAACATCATCAACATTCTGCGCTCGATTGCCATCGTCACGGTGATTGCCATTGGCGTATCGATTTCACTCACCGTGGGCGGGTTTGATCTCTCCGTCGGCTCAACGGCGTCGCTGGCGAATGCGCTGGTGATTTCGCTCTTCGTCTGGCACGGCTTCGGCACCACCGAGTCGATCCTGATCACCCTCGCGCTCTGCACGCTGGTCGGGTTGTTTAACGCCTTTCTGATCGTCATCCTGCGCATCCCGGACATGCTCGCCACGCTTGCCAGCCTGTTCGTCATTCAGGGCGTGGCGATGACCTACAGCTACGGCGGGTCGATTACCGAGAACATGGTGCTGCCGAGCGGTGATATGGCGGAAGGAACCATTCCGGCGGCGTTCAGCCTGCTGGGGCAGGTGCCGACCATCGTCATCATCATGCTGGCGGTGACCCTACTGGCACAGCTGGGATTGTCACTGACCACCCACGGCCGGCGCATGTACGCCATCGGCGGTAACCCGGAGGCGGCGCGCCTTTCAGGCATTCGCACCACGCGTTACAAGGTCGCGGCCTACGTGCTTGCCTCGCTGCTGGCCGGACTGGGCGGGATTTTGCTGGCCTCGCGCATTGGGTCGTCGCAGGTGAATGCGGGCGGCGGGTATCTGATGGACGCGGTGGCGGCAGCGTGGATCGGCTTTTCGCTGGCCGGTTCCGGCAAGCCGAACGCGCTGGGAACGCTGGTGGGGGCGGTCATTCTGGGCGTGCTGTCGAACGGGCTGGTGATGCTCTCCGTACCGTATTACGCCATGGACATTATAAAAGGGCTGGTGCTTGCCGTGGCGCTGGCGATTACTTACATACAAAAACGCTGACAACACAACGGGATAAAAAATGAAAAAGATTGCACTCTCTTTGGTGGCTCTTGGGTTACTCACCTCTCTGCCGGGCTTTGCGGCCACGCCCGCACCGGTTCCGGCGGCCATTGCCAACCACGACGGCCCCATTCGCATTGCGGTGATCCGCAACCTTGGCTCGGATGACAACACCACGCAGTTTGTCGCTGGGGCGATTCAGGAAGGGAAAAAACTTGGCTTTAAGGTCAGCACCTTTTTAAGCAACGGTGACGACGCAAAATTCCAGGACTTTGTGAATCAGGCGATCAGCCAGAAATATGACGGGATTATTCTCTCTCAGGGGCGTGATCCGTATGCGACCGCGCTGGTGAAGAAGGCGGTGGATGCCGGGATTAAGGTTTCGGTGTTTGATACCGCCGTCAACGGCGAGATCCCAGGCGTGACGGTCACCCAGCAGGACGATGCCTCCCTGACGAATCTCTCCTTCGGCCAGCTGGCGAAAGATTTCAACGGCAAGGCCAATATCGTCAAGCTGTGGGTCGCCGGTTTCCCGCCGATGGAGCGTCGTCAGGCGGCGTATAAGGAACTGCAGAAACAGTACCCGAATATCAAAGAGCTGGAGTCTATTGGCGCGGTGTCGTCGGACGTGCAGGGCGATACCGCCAACAAGGTCGGGGCAATTCTGGCGAAATACCCGAAAGGTAAAATCGACGCTATCTGGGGCACCTGGGACGCCTTCAGCCAGGGGGCGTATAAAGCCCTGAAGGAGAATGGCCGCACTGAAATCAAGCTCTACAGCATCGACATCTCCAACCAGGATTTACAGCTGATGCGCGAGCCGGGAAGCCCGTGGGCAGTGAGCGTGGCGGTGGATCCAAAGCTGATTGGGGCAACTAACGTGCGTCTGATCGCCAACAAGATTGCCGGAGAGCCGACGCCTGCGACCTATGATTTTAAAGCAGCGGCGATCCCGCAGGCGCTGCTGACCGCCCAGCCGGGTGCGGTGAACGTGGCGTCGCTGGGGAAAATCATTCCGGGCTGGGGACAGACCGAAGACTTTATTGCGCCGTGGTTTGCGACGCTGGAAGCGAAGTCAAAATAGTACCCGGTAAGGCGCAGCCGCCACCCGGCGAAAGGAGCTAAAGGTGACAACATTACCCACCCCTGAATACAGCCGCAATATGCGGCTGATTGGCCATAGCGACCAGGGCGGTCGCCCGGACGGCGTGCAACTGATGGTGCACCGCGGTTATGCGTATATTGGCCATATGGTGTCGCAGGGCTTTTCGATTGTTGACGTGCGCGACCCGAAAAACCCGAAAGCGGCGGGTTATGTGCCCGCGCCGCCCGGCACCTGGAATGTGCATTTGCAGGCACACGACGATTTGCTACTGGTGATTAACGCCCGGGATCTGTTTGCCGATGCCCGCTTCGCCGATGAAAAGGTCTACTACACCCGTCAGGTGGGGGAGACCGTCAGCGACGTGCAGGACAAAGGCTGGAGCGCCGGGCTGCGCGTGTTTGATATCTCCACGCCGGACAGGCCGCGTGAAATCGGCTTTCTGTCGTTAAATGGCATTGGCATTCACCGCATCTGGTACGTCGGCGGTCGCTGGGCCTATGTGTCGGCGCTGATCGACGGCTTTACCGACTATATCTTCCTGACCATCGACCTGGCCGATCCGCGTAAGCCCGAAGTGGCAGGGCGCTGGTGGTTGCCGGGCATGAATCAGGCCGCAGGTGAACGGCCAGAGTGGCCGGAAGGCAAACGCTACGCGCTGCATCATGCCATTATTGCCGGGGATACGGCTTACGGCAGCTGGCGTGACGGTGGTTTAACGCTGCTGGATGTGAAAGATCGCACTCAGCCGAAGCTGATTAGCCACCGCAACTGGAGCCCGCCGTTTGGTGGCGGGACGCATACCGCGCTGCCGCTGCCGGACCGCGATCTGCTGGTGGTGCTCGACGAAGCGGTGCTCGACAACCAGGAGGACGGCGAGAAGTTCATCTGGCTGTTTGATATCCGCGAGCCGTCGAACCCGGTAAGTATCTCCACCTTCCCGCAGCCGGATGAAAGAGACTACGTGGCGAAAGGCGCGCATTTCGGCCCGCATAATCTGCACGAGAACCGGCCGGGAAGCTTTGTCAGCTCCACGCTGATCTTCGCCACCTTTCAGAATGCAGGGGTGCGTGCGTATGACATTTCGAACCCCTATCGCCCGGTGGAAACGGGGGCGCTGGTACCTGCTGCACCCGAAAGGATGATGGATACACGCCCGAATCGCCCGCAGGTGATCCAGTCGTGTGATGTTTTTGTGGATGCGCAGGGAATTATTTACAGCACGGATTATAACGGCGGGTTGTCGGTGATTGAATATTGGGGCTGAAAGGGAATGGGGAACTGAAATATATTTATTAGGTGAATGCTTATATTTATAGATTCTTAAAATAAACGCGCCGACTTTATCTTTAAGTCCTGATACGTACTATGGCTCTTTTTTTATTCAAGGATGAATTTAATGAGCCTGAAAAAATGTGCAGCCTGGTTGCAAATAGCACTGCAACTCCTTCCGCCGTCGTTATTTTCGCTGGGCGCGACGCCCGTCGCCGCGCAGGATAAGGTAGCCGAGCCGCAAACCACCGAGCGGGTAGTGGCACAAACCGCAGTGCAGGCGGGGTCACTGTTGGAGAGCGGCAGTGGCCGTTCTGTCGCCAGCGCAATTACGTCCCAGGCAACAAATACCGCCACGCAGGAAATTGAGTCCTGGTTAAATCAATTTGGTACCACGCGTCTGAATATCGGTACTGATGAGCATTTTTCCATTCAGGACGCGGAGTTAGATCTGCTTATCCCTTTATACGAGCAAAAAACGTCGCTGGTGTTCACCCAATTGGGGGGACGTCGTCACGACGACAGAAATATCGTTAATGTCGGGTTTGGCTACCGTGAATTTAATACCGCATGGATGTGGGGCGTGAATACCTTTTACGATCGCCAGGTTTCGGCGAATCAGCATCAGCGCCTTGGTGTTGGAGCCGAGCTAGGCTGGGACTATCTGCGTCTTTCAGCCAACGGCTACTACCGTTTAAGCGACTGGATGTCTTCGTCCCGCTATCGCGATTATGATGAGCGCGTGGCGAACGGCTTTGACCTGCGTGCAACCGGGTATCTTCCCGCCTATCCGCAGCTTGGGGCGAACCTCGTCTACGAACAATACTATGGTCAGCACGTCGGGCTTTTCGGTGACGATGAGGACGATCGTCAGAAAGATCCTTACGCCGTAACCGTTGGACTGAGCTACACGCCCGTTCCGCTGATTACCCTGGGTGTAAACCAAAAAATGGGTAAGGGCGAGGCATCGGATACGCAGTTTAACCTTGCGGTCAACTGGGCGCCGGGCGTGCCGCTGCGCACGCAGCTTGATGCGGACCAGGTGGGGGCACGCCGTACGCTGCTGGGGTCACGTCAGGAGCTGGTCGATCGTAATAACAATATTGTCCTGGATTACCGTAAGCAGGAGCTGATTTCGCTCGCACTGCCAGAAAACATTGCCGGGAATGAAAATGCCCGCCAGACCGTAACCGCGAAGGTTAAAACGAAATACGGGCTCGAACGCATCGACTGGCAGGGTGACAATTTGATACGTAACGGCGGCAAAATCACACCGGGTGCCGATCCGGCCCAGGTGGTGATTACGCTTCCAGCCTGGAAAAATGGCGATTCCAACGCGTATACGTTAACCGCAACGGCCTGGGATAAGCACGGTAACGCTTCTGATACCGCGCGGATGACGGTGAACGTAAACGGCATGGATGTGACCACGCTGCAGCCCAGCCTGACGGCGTCTCCGTCCCGCTTACCGGCGGATGGCACCAGTCAGTCGGTATTAACATTGACGTTAAAAACCGCATCCGGCGAGACCGCAACCGGGCTATCGGAGCGTCTTGGCGCATCGATCACCCTGAAAAATGCCGTTACAGGCACCGCGGCGCCTGTCGCACCGCAAATAAGCGCGTTTCGCGAAACGAGCAGCGGCGTATACAGCGCAACGCTTATCAGCGGAACCGCGCCTGCCACCCTCACCATTCAGACGTTCATCGATGGCAATATTAAGCTTGCTACCGCCTCTGTGACTGAAGAGGCGGTGTCCGAGGTTGTGGAACTTGCATCACTCAGTCCGTCGGCCGTAAGCGCACCGGCAGACGGCGTAACGCCAATTGTCGTTGTGGCAAGCGTTGTCGATCGGTCCGGCAATCCCGTTTCGGGGCAAGAGGTGAAATGGACAGCGGATAACGCTGCGGTTCAGCTGTCTGCTGAACGCACCCTCACCAATGAGCAAGGGCAGGCCAGCATTCAACTCATTAGCCGTGACGTGGTTGCGACGACAGTGAGTGCGCAACTGGCGGACGGTAACCCGCTCTCTACCCCGACGCTAAAATTTGTTGCGGACAGCGCCAGCGCACAGGTGAGATCGGTCAATGTCGATAAAACCCGCATTGTTGCCAATAACAGCGACAGCGTAACGTATACCGCGCAGGTCGCAGATAACAGCAATCATCCGCTTGAAGGCGTGACGGTTAACTGGACGGTGAAGCGGGAAGATGGCACGACCGCAGGAAGCAAAACCTCGGTTACCGACGCCGCCGGAAACGCCACGTTGTCGCTGTCGTCAGCAAAAACGGGCGTTGCCTGGGTTTATGCTGATGTAAATCAGCAGAATGCGGTGAAAGCGGAAGCCGTAACGTTTGTCGCAGACACCAGCACGCAGCGTATCGCCGCCGTGGTGGCCGATAAGCAACAGGCCGTGGCCAACGGCAGCGACAGTATTACCTGGACGGCGCAGGTGCGCGATCTGCAGGGTAACGCCATTTCGGGCGTAGAGGTTAACTGGTCGGCAGATAACCCAGACGTTAAGCTTGCCGCCAGCAGTACGCGGACGGATGCGCAGGGCAATGCCTCGCTGGTGGTTACCTCGCTGAAATCAGGCAACGTTGTAATCACGGCTCAGACCGCTGAAAGTGCACCCGTTCGTGCTGACAGAGCAACCTTCACGGCCGATCTCACGACCGCGAAAATGACGGAGATGGCCGCCGACAGCGTGACGGCTGTGGCCAATGGTACCGACGGTATCACCGTGCGCACTACCGTTGTGGATGCCAATGACAACCCGGTTGACGGAGCGAAGGTTGGCTGGGCGGTGAGCCCTTCCGGCGCGACGTTGTCCGATACGAGCAGCGTGACGAATGCATCGGGTGAGGCGAGCGTGACCTTACGTTCTGAAACCGCGGGGGAATATTCTCTTCAGGCCACGTTCGGCAGTAACACGTTACGCGTGACAAAACTGACCTTCACCGGTGACACCACCACGGCAAAGCTGGCTACCCTCACGGCGGATAAAACGACCGGCATTGTGGCTGACAGCGATACCGTACTGTTAACCGCAACCGTGGTGGATAGCCATCAGAACCCTGTACCAGGCGTTGCCGTTAACTGGAGCAGCAGTGATGCGGCTGATGTGACCCTGACGCCCGTTTCAGCAATGACCAATGCGCAAGGGCAGGCTGAAACGCGCTTCTCATCGCGCAAAGCGGGCAACATGACGGTTACCGCGACGGTGAATGGTAGCGGTCAGACGCTTACTCTCTCCGTGACCGGTAATCCGGCGACAGCGCAATTTACGAGCCTGAGTGCGGATAAAAAAGAGGCGGTGGCTGACGGGAACGCGACCATACGCTGGACCGCCACCGTCGAAGACGCCAACCATAACCCGCTTAGCGGTGTGGATGTGGCGTGGCGTGTAGATAACAGCAGCGTGAAGCTTGCCAGCGCCAGCACAAAAACCAACGAAGCGGGTCAGGCGGTTGTAACGGCGTCAACGACAACGGCCGGAACGGCAACGGTTAGCGCAACAGTTGTCGGTTCAACGGCGGCGATAAACGCGGAGCCGGTAACATTTATTGGCGATGCGACTACCGCCAGGGTTGAGAGCCTCAAGGCCAGTTCTGACCACGCGGTAGTCAACACCGACCGCATTACCTACACCGCAGTGGTGAAAGACGTAAACGGTAATGCCGTCAAAAATGCGACGGTCAACTGGAACACCACGCTTAATACCCTTTCAGCGCAAACCAGTGTGACCAATGGCAGCGGCGTGGCGACCGTGAAGCTGAGTGGTCCGGATACCGGTACGGCGAAGGTGAGTGCAGAGAGTAATAACACCACTAAAACCGATCAAACGGTTGTGTTTATTGCCAGCTATTCAGCCATGTGGAGCGTCACCGGTTCGACAAGCGCATTCAGTACGGGCGCAATATTTGGCTTCCCTTCGCTTGGGTTTGTGGCAACGGGAAGTACGCAGGGGCCGACGTCCCTGGTATGGACCGCCGAAGGTTACAGCACGCTTGTCGTGCCGATGAAGGATGAACAAGGCAATACCCATGACGTGAAGATACGCGCGCAGCGCAGATCGGATTGCTCCACCCGTCCGTTCAATGTGGCGGTTCTGTGTAGCAGTTGGGAAACCACAGGCTATAGCGCCAGCCTTAAGTATGTTGAGGCCGATAACCCGGATCTCCCGAGCGGGGTTTACCGGGGGGATATCAAGTTTGCCGGTAAAGACTGGCATTCGTCGTGGTCTCTCGATTACACCATGACCACCACGCTCACCAAAAACTGATGCAAAAACCTCCCGAAAGGGAGGTTTTTTTTAACTGTACTGGCGCACTCTTGCCACCAGCTCTTCCACGCTGTCGATGCGATCGGCAATCACAATCAGCGCTTTACCCAGCGTGATGGCGTGGCGCAGACATTCGTGGCGCATCGCGTCGTCCTGAATGGTATCGATGTCCGCGACGTGAGACAGCCCCACACTGCGGCGGATCAGCTCCGTTCCGCAGAAACCAATGGTATCTCGCCAGACCTTTTTCAAAAATTCAGAGGCATAGCCCGGCGCACTCAGCGCGGCATCCCGGGTTTTCTCGTGCGCCAGCGCCTGGAAGCGCTCCGCAAAGGTATTCCATAACGCCTGAATGTCGATCAGACGCTGTTCCCGGGCGGCAGCGGCATCGCGGATGCCTAAATGCCCCGGCAGGCCACAGAAGTTCAGCAGCAGGTTGCCGATGGCGGTGCCCACGTCAAACCCAATCGGGCCAAAGTAACCGAATTCGGCGTCGATTGCTTTCAGACTGCCCTCGGCCACGAAAATCGATCCGCTGTGGATATCCCCGTGCAATAGCGCTTCGGCGTGGGAGAAGAAGCGATGCTTCAGGGAGGCCACGGCAATTTTCAACTGGGCGTCGTCGCGCAGGGCGGCGACATCGTTTTCCAGCTCAGCCGGATAGTTGTTGCGCTCGTGGATCTGGTACGGATCGTTAAAGAACAGATCTTCAGTGATCTCGCACATCTCCGGGTTAATGAACTGGGCAACCTGCGCTTTTTTCTGGTGCGGGTGCAGGTAAAAATCGCTGGTGTGGAACAGCGTGTGCGCCAGGTACTCCCCCAGTTGACGCGCAGCCTGCGGGTAGGCGTTATTCTTAATCAGCTCCCCGCGCCAGATGCGATGGTCGGAGAGATCTTCCATCACCATGACCGCCAGTTCCGGGTCAAAATGATGAATTTTCACGGTATGCTGCGGGCTGTGCTTGTAATGCTCCACCAGCGTTTGCGCCTCAAGACGGGCGCGGTCCAGCGTCAGCGGCCAGGACTCACCGACGCAGCGAACGTATGGCAGCGCCTGTTTTACGATGATGCGGCTCACGCCCTGAGCATCGAAAATTTTGAAGACCAGATTGAGGTTGCCGTCGCCCACTTCCTGCGCCTCTACCAGTGATGATGGATTATCAAGGCCGCCAAACTGCCTGGCATACTCCACGGCGTCCTGGGCGGTAAAGGTACGGTATTGCGACATTGCCTGCTCCTCACTGATTTGCGAATAAAGACATTTAGACGTCTATACATCTGGATTTCATCCTGACACAATGTGCTACAACAACGCAACAGGGAATTAACGACATGCAGACATTACAGACGACCAGCCTGCGGGTGGCGGATAATCAGCTCTTTATTCTCGACCAACAGGCCCTTCCGCAGGAGAAACGCTGGCTTGATGCCTCAACGGTTGAGGCGCTGGTGGGGCATATTCACGCCCTTAGGGTGCGCGGTGCGCCGCTGATTGGTCTCTCTGCAAGTCTGCTGCTGGCGCTGCTGGCGGAAAAGGGGAAAAGCCGCGACGAGCTGGCGCTGGCGCTGGAAACGCTGCGCGCTGCACGCCCGACGGCGGTCAACCTGATGAACAATCTCGACCGCATGAAGCAGGCGCTCTGGCAGGAAGATTTCGTTCCGGCGCTGGTGACGGAAGCTCTGCGACTGATTGACGAAGACAGGCAGCTTTGTGACGCCATTGCGACAGCGGGCAGCGCGCTGGTGAAGCCCGGTAGCCGCTTGCTGACCCACTGTAACACTGGCGGTCTGGCGACCGCAGGCGTCGGCACTGCGCTGGGTGTTATTGCTCGCGCACATCAGGAGGGCAACGTCAGCAACGTCTGGGTGGATGAAACCCGTCCGCTGCTGCAGGGCGGCAGGCTGACCGCGTGGGAGCTCGGCGAGCTGGGCGTGCCGTATCAGCTGATTACCGACTCCATGGCCGCCAGCCTGATGGCAAAAGGGGAGGTGGATGCCGTGTGGGTGGGGGCAGATCGTATTGCCGCCAACGGCGATGTGGCGAACAAAATCGGCACCTATTCTCTGGCGGTGCTGGCGAAATTTCACGGCATTCCGTTCTATGTCTCCGCCCCGCAAACCACCCTCGACCCGGCGTGCCCGAACGGTGAGGCGATCCCGATTGAGCAGCGCGCGGCCAGTGAAGTGACGGGCGTGGCGGGAAGCTTCGGCGCGGTACAGTGGGCACCGGAAAATGCGCAGGTTTACAACCCGGCGTTTGACGTCACCCCAGCCTCGCTGATAAGCGGCTGGGTACTGGATACGGGCGTGGTCACGCCGGAAGCGGTAGCAAACGGGAAATTCGCCTGAGTCCGGCTATCCTTGTAAGGGGTTCCCCTGAGAGGACAACATCGTGACGCTCGATCCCGAAACAGACTTAAAACTGGAACGCGTGGTGGATGCACCGCGCGACCTGCTGTGGCTTTGCTGGACGACGCCAGAGCACATCAAAAACTTCTTTATTCCTGCCCCCCATAAAGTGACCGAATGCGACCTCGACCTGCGCGTGGGTGGACGGTTCAATACCGTTTTCGACGTGGACGGGCAAAAAATGGACAATAAAGGTGTTTTCCTGGAAATCGATCCCGGTAAAAAACTGGTCTTTACCGACGGCTATACCGAAGGGTGGAAACCAGCCGAAAAGCCGTTTATGACGGCGATTTTGTTGCTGGAAGATCTTGGGGAGGGCAAAACCCGCTATACGGCGATTGCGCGCCATCCCACGAAAGAAATCCGTGAGCAGCATGAACAGATGGGCTTCCATGAAGGCTGGGGGATCGTGCTGGATCAGCTGGTGGGGTATGTGAAGGGATTGAAGCATTGAAAATAGAGCGGCCTGATGCCCTCACCCCAGCCCTCTCCCACAGGGAGAGGGAGCAATGCTTTCACCTATGCCAGACGCGGATACGCTTCCGCAATCGCATCACCGGTAAACTGCGCCACCCAGCCCTCCGGATTATCGAATATACGGATGGCCGTAAAGTTTGGCTCTGAGCCCATATCAAACCAGTGCGGTGTGCCTGCTGGCACCGAAATCAGGTCGTTTTTCTCGCACAGCACCTGATACACCTCATCGCCAATGTGCAGGCAGAACAATCCCGCGCCTTCCACGAAAAAGCGCACTTCATCTTCGCCGTGGGTGTGCTCGTTGAGGAATTTGGCGCGCAGCGCTTCTTTTTGCGGATTGTCGGCACGCAGGCTGATCACATCCCAGCTCTGATAGCCTTTCTCCGCGACCAGCTTGTCGATGGCATGCTGGTAAGCGTCAATGACCACTTCTGGGGCAGGGTCGCACCCTAAATCACGGTCAGCCGCCCAGCGTTCAAAACGCACGCCTTTGGCGTTGAGCTGTTGGGCGATCTCGGCGGCGTCGGTGCTGTGCCACAGGTGCTTACTCGCGTCTTTATCGGAATAAATGGTTAATGCGCTCATGAAGGGATCTGCTCCGGGTTAATCTCGTCGAACTGGTGAACCTGATGATGATGGCTTGCACCGTCATCATCACCGCGAATCAACTGCAGGGTGCGAAAACCGGCCTGCTCGGCGGCGTCCAGCTCCTGATGGATATCCGACAGGAACAGGATCTGCGACGGGGCAATGCCCGTCTGCGCCGCAATATTCTGATAAGACTGCACCTCACGCTTGGCACCAATATGGGTATCAAAGTAGCCGCTGAACAGATGAGTAATATCACCTTCATCGCTGTAGCCAAATAACAGTTTCTGCGCAGCGACGGAGCCAGAGGAATAAACATAGAGATCAATTCCTTGCGCTTTCCATTTTTCCAGCGCGGGCAGCACGTCCGGGTAGAGATGGCCGGTAAAGTCGCCGTTGACGTAACCGTCGTGCCAGATAATTCCCTGCAGGGCCTTCAGCGCCGTCGATTTACGGTCTTCATCCATAAAGGTGAAGAGGGTCTCGATAAGATCGCTGACGCTGGCGTGCGGAGCGTCGATTTCATCGCGCAGGTTGTCCAGAATCGATTTGACCGGCTCGGCGTACTGCTGGGCGGTGACGAAGGCCGCCAGACGCTCACGCGCATAAGGGAACAAAACATCATGGACAAAACGGATATCGCTGGTGGTTCCCTCAATATCCGTCACAATCGCGCGAATCATATCTTCTCCAGTTGTCGTAAACGCATTTCGCATTCAAATAAGAATTCCAATCCTTCCAGATGACGGCGGGCTTCGGCCACATCACGTCCCCAGCAGGTTAAGCCATGGCCGCGCAGAAGAAAACCATAATTAAGCGGGCGCTCCTGGGCGTAATGGGCGATTCGCGAAGCGAGGGCGTCTATATCCTGGTCGTTATCGAATACCGGAATGGCAACCGTAGCCAGATGCGTGGTCTGCCCGGTGAGGGATTTTTGCATCTCAAACCCGCTGATGTGCAGCTCCGCCTCTTTCACCAGCCGCGAGAGCACCGTGGCGTTCACCGTGTGGACGTGCAGTACGGCGTTGGCCTCCGGGAACAGGCGATAGATGAGCGTGTGTAACCCGGTTTCGGCCGAAGGTTTACGGCCAGAGGGCGCGCGATTGGTGGCGATCTCCACCTGCAAAAAATCATCCGGCGTGAGGCTGCCTTTGTCTTTGCCGGATTCACTGAGCCAGCACAGGTTTTCATCCTGACGTACCGACATGTTGCCGCCGGTGGCGGGGGCCCAGCCTTTGGCACCAATCCAGCGGCAGGCTTCGACCAGTTGCGTGAGTTGCAGGTTGTCTGTCATTTCCTTTTACCCTCTCGGTCAGGAATATTCATATTGTTTAGACGTCTAAGCGTCTTGATTGCCAAAGACTAACATCGTGTTATAGTGGCAGCAACATAAGTATTACAAGCAGGCACCCCACAATGAGCAATAACGCATTGATTCCGCAAAGCAAACTTCCCAACCTGGGCACCACTATCTTTACGCAGATGAGCGCTCTGGCCCAGAAGCACAACGCCATTAACCTCTCGCAGGGGTTCCCGGATTTTGATGGTCCAGGCTATTTGCAGGAGCGTCTGGCCTGGCACGTTGCCCAGGGGGCGAATCAGTATGCGCCGATGACCGGTGTGCAGGCACTGCGTGACGCCATTGCGGATAAAACGGCGGAATGCTATGGCTATCAACCGGATGCCAACAGCGACATTACGGTGACGGCAGGTGCGACTGAAGCGCTGTATGCGGCCATCACCGCGCTGGTTCGCGCGGGCGATGAGGTTATCTGCTTTGACCCAAGCTACGACAGCTATGCGCCTGCCATCGAACTGTCCGGCGGCGTGGTGAAGCGCGTGGCATTACAGCCGCCGCATTTTCGCCCCGACTGGCAGGCGTTTGCTGCGCTGCTGAGCGACAACACCCGGCTGGTCATTCTGAATACACCACACAACCCGTCGGCGACCGTGTGGCAGAAGAGCGATTTCGCCGCGCTGTGGCAGGCCATTGCGGAACATGAAATTTATGTCCTGAGCGACGAAGTGTATGAGCACATCTGCTTTGCCGGGGAAGGGCACGTCAGCGTGCTGGCCCATCCGCAGCTTCGCGAGCGCGCTGTGGCGGTGTCGTCATTCGGTAAAACCTATCATATGACCGGCTGGAAGGTGGGATACTGCGTGGCGCCGGCGGCCATCAGCGCGGAGTTGCGTAAAGTGCACCAGTACCTGACGTTTGCGGTGAACACGCCAGCCCAACTGGCGCTGGCCGATATGCTGCGCGCTGAGCCTGAGCATTACCGTGAGTTGCCCGAGTTTTACCGCGCACGCCGGGATCGGTTTGTGAGTGCCCTGAGTCAGAGCCGTCTGGAGATCCTGCCGTGTGAAGGCACCTATTTCCTGCTGGCCGATTACAGCGCCATCTCCGATCTGGACGACGTCAGTTTTTGCCAGTGGCTGACCAAAGAGGTGGGCGTGGCGGCGATCCCGTTATCCGTCTTTTGCGCCGATCCCTTCCCGCATAAGCTGATTCGTCTCTGCTTTGCGAAACAGGAATCGACGCTGCTGGCGGCGGCAGAGCGTCTTAACGCGATCTGATTATTTGACCGTCCAGGCTTCTGAGTAACGTCGGTCTGCAAAGAGTTCCAGCAGACCGTTGATTTGCTTGAGGCGTAATACCTCGTCGCTATCCATTCCCAGTTCCTGACTGATTCTCTCGTCGTCCCAGCCAAGCTGCACCAGCTCGCGGACGATATCGGACATCGCATTAATTTGATGGCGGCCGCGCGCCCGATTGTGGCGAATGGTGGCCGCTATCCGGTCGAACTTTTTCTGCCGCTCTTTACGCAGACAGGTGACAGGCAGATAGCCTTTAAGCTGGCGTTTCAATACCGCCCGGTTGGACCCAATTTCATGCCGATGGAAGCCGTCGACAATTTCATAATGCCGGGCCTCACTTTTCGTCACTACAATGGGTTGGGTAAAACCGTCCATCTCCAGGGATTTACAGAGCAGCCGTTTTTCCGGCGGGGCAACGTTGTTGGGGTTGTAATCGTTCGCGGTAATCTCGTCCTGTTTGATCCACAGCACGCAGTCGACAGGCTGTTCGCGAAAAGGGCTATTTTCATGGATGGCCTGGCGAAAGGCGTTAATGGCTTCAATGCGTTTATCTTCGGGAAGAGACTGAAGATAATTTTTCATCTCGTTAATTAATTGCTGCTGCATAAGATCCCCCACTCCTTGCGTTTTGATTTCATCCGTTCGCTGTAACGCTGGTAATGCCTGGGTTTGTTCGGACTGAATGACAGCGCCCGGCACCAGTAGTCATTGTTGAGTAATACCTTGCACACGCGTCGCCAGGACGGGATATCTTTGGCGCCGATATCGCCCTCCTGGGTGTCGGGAATATCGGCCATGCCTCTCTTCTGATACCAGTGCAAATAGATCGCGATTTTATTGCGGTAATGTTCCGCAGTGGTGTGCGGCATGCTGTCGAGAAGCAGCATGGCGTATTCCCGCCAGCTGAGCGCGTCGGGTTTCAGAATTTTGCGGTGGCCATAGAAGTGATTGTCCTGCCCCGCGTAGACCCCGCCACTGTGCACGCCGTTTACCCGCTCACACATCGCCGCCCAGCGTTCGGGCTCCACAACATGATAGAGCCACAACCCCTGACGCTGCTCCGGGCCAAAGGGTTCACAGATGCGCATATAGCGCGGCGGCACGCCAGCCTGAAACATCAGGTCGTAAAGCGGGTTATAGCACCCGCCCGTTTTCGCAAACCAGGTCCAGATATCGGCGGTTTTCCAGTCATAAAGCGGATAGACATACCAGGCGTGCCCGCCAGGGGCGACGGTGGTCCAGGGTTTGTCATCGGCAAAGCGCTGCTTTCGTGCGTTAGCGATCGTCAAAAAGCGATTGTAGGATTCATCGGCACGAATACCGATCATCATTGCTGCCGGGCGCCTTTTGGCAAACCAGTCGGAAAATTCACGAACAAAGGCCTCGAAGGTCATGCCGGACTGGTAGAACGAGAAGTAATCTGGATCGGTTACCGCCTCTTCCGGGGGCGTGCGTACCCAGTTTTTACCCGGCTCCCAGCACTGCCATTCGGGCTGGAATTGTGAGAGTGAATTTTGCGTGGTCAACGGGAGCGCTACCCACCAGCATTTTTCAATCACATCGGCGTATTGTGCGATCATGTTATTCACATGCTGAATGGTACAGGTGAACTGTGCTTCCCAGTCGATAAATAACAGACAGATTTTCTTTCTCATTTTTCGGGCTTGTTGGGCCGTTAAATGGAACATAATGGTGGAATCTTTTCCGCCAGAAAATGAAACACAGACCCTTGGCAGATTCTCAAGCGTCCATGTTATACGCTCTGTCGCAGCGTCAAGGACATTTTGATTAAGTGGATGCTTATAAATTGACAAAGGCAACTCCTCCTGGAAATAAATACCGGACGTTCATGTCAATGCAGGAGAGAGAATAATAGTAGTGAAAATAAAGGCAGGTAAATCAAAAAAGGCAGATTTTTTATTATCTATAAATGAGGGTTATATTTTGAAGAGAGAAATGGCTGTAAATATCACAGCCATTCGGATTTATTTTTGCGTAATCTGCTCAACAAACTTCGAGAAAACCGAGCTGTTAAGCGCTGAGCGGTTATAAACCATGAAGACTTCCATTTGAGGCAGCGTGAAGGGGGCGTCCACTTTTTTCAGTCGCAATACCTCACGGTATTTTTCATACAGGACTTCCGGGATATATCCCACTAAATGCGATGCGCTGATCATGGCCATGATTGAAAAGAGAGAGTCACAGCGAAAACCGATTGTCCTGTCGGCATGCACTTCCTCAGTCTTTGACTGATAGTGTTTCACACCCGCTTCATCGCTCAGGAAGATCGAAAACTTCTCTTTCTGCAGCTCTTCCAGGGTAGCGGTCTCCTGCAGACGGGGATGATCCTGGCTGCACACCAGAATCATTCGGTAATTAACATAGGGAACGCACACCATTGAGCGATTGTTGATAGGCGCAATGGAGAAAATTAAGTCTGCTTTACGGTAGGCAAGCAGGTCTTCTGCAGAATCCGCGGACAGCAGCATGTCATGAAGCTCTATTTCATAATTGTGCTCTCGCATCAATAGCTTCATGGGGCTGAGCAGATTGTCGGTTGTCAGTACCTGCGGGCAGTAGATGACAAAATTCTTTTTGAGCGATGAGCCATGCATGATGTTGATGGTCTGCTCAAGCTGATTGAGGTTTTGCTCAAGATGATGATGCAAATTTGCCCCGACGGTGGTGGGAGTGATCCCTTTTCCCGAACGGATAAACAGCGGATCGTTCAGCTGGTTACGCAGTCGCTGCAGGGATTGACTGACCGCGGAAGGCGTTATGTAGAGCGTTTCTGCTGCCTTGCTGATGCTCAGGTGTTGGTAGATGCATTCGAAAATGACCAGCAGATTGAGATCGAATTTTTTTAAGTCGTAAAGATTTGCCATGTTTCATCCTGAGTGTGCTGCGTTGCGTTATCACATCACTGATAACTATAGAAGGAACGTAACCATTTACCATCCTTGATGGTTAGCTCGCTTAATTATGATTGAAAACCAACTTAATATATCACGAACGTAGATTAATGAAATAGAACTTCAATAGTGGTTAAGATATTTTTACCTTTAAAATAGAAAACAGAACTGAATAAAAATAGTCAGATTTATATATGGACAAGTAATTATCACGCATTTTTATTTTTACTGGCGTGAGCATTAGCGGCGATGGGGAATGCTTAGTTTGGTAAAACCTATCACAGCCATAGATATGATTATCCCTTCAATCCATTGCCCTGTCCCGACACGAGTGCTGTAATCGGGGGGCTGTAACGACCTTGATATAAAGGTATGTAGAGCGCAACGCAACGCCAGTCTCACTGGCACTGAAAGTTCCTGTGGAAAGTTCAGGTATCAGGGCCGCCCACCAGGGCGGCCTTTTTACTTTCGGGCTTTTATTCATTGGGTTCACAACGTTGTCTTGTTCGGGTTGTTAGGTATGGCTGATTGATTTGATAAAGCAAACGCATTAGCCCATGTAGCGAAAGTTCGTTACCTTACATCTCAACGAAAACACGGAGGAAGTACAGATGTCTTTGATTAACACCAAAATTAAACCTTTCAAAAACCAGGCGTTCAAAAACGGCGAATTCATTGAAGTCACTGAGAAAGATACCGAAGGCCGCTGGAGCGTGTTCTTCTTCTATCCGGCTGACTTCACTTTCGTTTGCCCGACCGAACTGGGTGACGTAGCCGATCACTACGATGAACTGCAGAAGCTGGGCGTAGACGTGTACTCTGTCTCTACCGACACCCACTTCACCCACAAAGCGTGGCACAGCAGCTCTGAAACCATCGCGAAAATCAAATACGCGATGATCGGTGACCCGACTGGCGCCCTGACCCGTAACTTCGACAACATGCGTGAAGATGAAGGCCTGGCAGACCGTGCGACCTTCGTTGTTGACCCGCAGGGCATTATCCAGGCTATCGAAGTTACCGCTGAAGGTATCGGCCGTGATGCATCTGACCTGCTGCGTAAAGTGAAAGCCGCTCAGTACGTGGCGTCTCACCCAGGTGAAGTGTGCCCGGCGAAATGGAAAGAAGGCGAAGCGACGCTGGCTCCATCTTTAGACCTGGTCGGCAAGATCTAAGTCTGTAAAGTCTGGCGGCGCTGCGCTTGCACAGGCCTACAGTATCGTAGGCCGGGTAAACGACGTGCCACCCGGCAACCCATGGGCGCCCCCCGCGCCCATTTCATTCCAGCACCATGATGCAAGTTGCATTCAGGCCGCCCGTATAAGGCAGCTTGCATGATGACGTTTTTAGAGAGGGAAGAACAATGCTCGACACTACAATGAAAACCCAGCTCAAGGCATACCTTGAGAAACTGACCAAACCTGTTGAGCTGATTGCCACGCTGGACGACAGCGCTAAATCGGCAGAAATCAAGGAACTGCTGGCGGAGATCGCCGAACTGTCACCGAAAGTGACCTTCAAAGAAGCGAACGATCTGGCGGTGCGTAAGCCATCTTTCCTGATCACCAACCCGGGCTCTGATCAGGGGCCGCGTTTTGCCGGCTCACCGCTGGGCCACGAATTTACCTCACTGGTGCTGGCTCTGCTGTGGACCGGTGGGCATCCGTCGAAAGAGGCGCAGGCGCTGCTGGAGCAGATCCGCGATATCGACGGGGATTTCACCTTTGAAACGTACTATTCACTCTCCTGCCACAACTGCCCGGACGTGGTGCAGGCGCTGAACCTGATGTCAGTCCTGAACCCGCGTATTAAACACACCGCAATTGATGGCGGCACTTTCCAGAACGAAATCACCGATCGCAACGTGATGGGGGTTCCGGCAGTGTTCCTGAATGGGCAGGAGTTTGGCCAGGGCCGTATGACCTTGTCCGAAATTGTGGCCAAAGTGGATACCGGCGCCGAAAAACGTGCCGCAGAAGAGCTGAACAAGCGCGATGCGTATGATGTACTGATTGTCGGCTCTGGCCCGGCGGGCGCCGCGGCAGCGGTCTATTCCGCACGTAAAGGTATTCGTACCGGTCTGATGGGCGAACGCTTTGGCGGCCAGGTGCTGGATACCGTGGATATCGAAAACTACATCTCTGTGCCGAAGACCGAAGGCCAGAAACTGGCTGGCGCACTTAAAGCGCACGTCAATGATTACGCAGTGGATGTGATCGACAGCCAGAGCGCCAGCAAGCTGGTTCCTGCCGCAGTCGAAGGTGGCTTACACCAGATTGAAACTGCTTCCGGCGCGGTGCTGAAAGCCCGCAGTATTATCATTGCCACCGGTGCCAAATGGCGCAACATGAACGTGCCGGGTGAAGATCAGTATCGCACCAAAGGCGTGACCTACTGCCCGCACTGCGATGGTCCGCTGTTTAAAGGCAAACGCGTGGCGGTGATTGGCGGTGGTAACTCCGGTGTCGAAGCGGCTATCGACCTGGCGGGCATTGTTGAACACGTTACCCTGCTGGAATTTGCACCAGAGATGAAGGCAGACCAGGTTCTGCAGGATAAAGTACGCAGCCTGAAAAACGTCGACATCGTGCTGAATGCGCAGACCACGGAAGTGAAGGGCGACGGCAGTAAAGTCACCGGTCTGGAGTACCGCGACCGCGTCAGTGGCGATGTGCACAGCGTTCCGCTTTCGGGGATCTTCGTGCAGATTGGTCTGCTGCCAAACACCACCTGGCTGGAAGGCGCCATTGAGCGTAACCGCATGGGCGAGATTATCATCGATGCCAAATGTGAAACCAGCGTGAAGGGCGTATTTGCAGCGGGCGACTGTACTACCGTGCCGTACAAGCAGATCATCATCGCGACCGGTGAAGGGGCGAAAGCGTCTCTGAGCGCGTTCGACTACCTGATTCGCACCAAAACAGCATAATAAAAGTCAGTAAGACTGCACCTGCACCAGGAGAGGCCACCATAAGGTGGCCTCTTTTTTTTATCTCACGACCATCACCGGAATGTGGGTGTGACGGATAACGCTGGAGGCGTTTGAACCCAGCAGATGCGTGGTAATGGACGGATTGCGTGAACCGATAACCACCACGTCGGCGTTCAGCTCGCTCGCCAGCTCGTTAACGGCATCGCGCACGCTGCCAAACCGGACATGCGTTTTAATGCGGGAAGGATCGATGGTGAAGTGCCCGACCATCGTTTGCAGGCGATTTTCCGCCTCATGCTGCAGATGCTCTTCAAAGCGGCGTACATCGGCGGCAAAGCGATGCAGACTCAGGCTGGCAGAACCCGGCAGCACGTGTAGAAGATGAATAATCCCGTCCTGCTGCGCCAGAAATTCCGCATGGCGTACGGCCTTGTCGCTCAGCTCCATCTCAAAAACATCAACCGGCATAATAATTCTCTGATACATACCCGTTTCTCCTTGTTTATAAACGCTGGAATCATTCAACCATAAAATGAATATGGTTTTTGTAAGCGCTGCGGCACTTTTCTGTTTTTCCCAGGATAAATCTCAAAAGCCCGCTAATCCCGGGCAGTTCGTCAGGGAACGCTACCCTTAAATACTTACCCGGATCCTTTCGGAGGTCGCATGAAAGCACTCACGTACCACGGTCCACATCATGTTCGTGTCGAGAATGTCCCCGATCCTGTTATTGAACAACCTGACGATATTATCCTGCGCGTAACGGCCACGGCGATCTGCGGATCGGATCTGCATCTCTACCGCGGGAAGATCCCCAAAGTTGAACACGGCGATATTTTTGGCCACGAGTTCATGGGCGAAGTGGTGGAGACGGGCAGGGAAGTGAAGACGCTGCAAAAAGGCGACCGGGTGGTGATCCCGTTTGTCATCGCCTGTGGTGACTGCTTCTTTTGCCGCCTGCAGCAGTACGCGGCCTGCGAGAGCACCAACGCCGGGCAGGGCGCCGCGCTGAATAAAAAGCAAATTCCCGCGCCCGCCGCGCTGTTTGGCTACAGCCATCTTTATGGCGGCGTGCCCGGTGGACAAGCGGAATACGTTCGGGTGCCCAAAGGAAACGTCGGGCCGTTCAAAGTGCCTCAGCTGCTCTCCGATGATAAAGCGCTGTTCCTCTCCGATATCTTGCCTACCGCGTGGCAGGCGGCGAAAAATGCCCAGATTGAAAAAGGCTCCAGCGTCGCCGTTTTTGGTGCAGGGCCGGTGGGGTTACTGACCATCGCCTGCGCGCGGCTGTTAGGTGCCGAACAGATCTTTGTGGTTGACCATCACCCGTATCGTCTGCGTTTTGCCGCAGAACGCTACGGCGCTATCCCCATCAACTTTGATGAAGACAACGACGCAGCGGAAAAAATCATTGAGCAAACCGCAGGCCAGCGCGGCGTGGATGCCGTCATTGATGCCGTGGGGTTTGAAGCCAAAGGCAGCACCACGGAAACCATCCTCAGCAACCTTAAAATTGAGGGCAGCAGCGGTAAAGCGCTGCGTCAGTGTATTGCTGCTGTGCGAAGGGGCGGGGTGGTGAGCGTGCCCGGCGTGTATGCGGGCTTTATCCATGGCTTCCTGTTTGGTGATGCCTTCGATAAGGGGCTCAGTTTTAAGATGGGCCAGACCCACGTCCACGCCTGGCTTGGCGAGTTGTTACCGCTGATCGAAAAAGGGCTGCTGACGCCGGAGGAGATTGTCACCCACTATCTGCCGCTGGACGATGCCGAACGCGCCTACCGGATCTTTGAAAAACGGGAGGAGGCGTGCCGGAAGGTGATTCTGGTGCCCGGTGCAGAAACGCCGGAAGCGGCGGAACAGCAGGTTAAAGGGCTGGTGAATGCGTTTCCGGGTGGGGTGGTTTAAGACGGTTCCCTTACCTGCGGCACGATATAGGACGTCCAGGTGAATCTGCGGAAAGAGGATGCGCAGGCATCCTCTGTGCAACGCGGGTCGCGCTTGTTCAGATGGGATTAACGCAGGTAATCGCCTGCCGCTTCTGGCTGGTAGAGCAACGCCAGCACTTCCAGATGGGTCGAGGCACCGCCCGGCAATTCCCAGTGAATGGTATCCCCCGTACGCAGGCCCAGCAGGGCCGCGCCGACCGGTGCCAGCACGGAAAGCTGAGCGCTGCTGTCGGTCATTTGCGCCGGGTAGACCAGCGTGCGGGTTAACTCTTCGCCCGTTGTCAGGTTGCGGAATTTGACCTGGCTGTTCATGGTGACCACGTCATGCGGCATGGACTCCGGGGTACACATCTGCGCCCGGTCGAGCTCTTCATTCAGGGCATCGGCTACCGGGAGCGAGGCGAATTCTGGTTTTTCCAGAAGTCGGTCAATACGTTCTGCGTCAAGTTCATTGATAATGATGGTGGGTCTGGACATTTTTTACTCCATGTCGTTAATGCTGCGTGTAACGCAGAAACCAATCCAAAAGAAAACCCTCGCCGTCTGGCAGCGAGGGTTTAACTCTCCCGATGATACTGTCTGCGCACGCAACTTTGAAGTGATAGAGGTCACATTCATGGGCCATATGAATTTTCGCTGAAATTTATTCAGTCTGCATTTCTGGCGGATTGCGTTACGCTGAACGTTCTGAATCAGGATAGTGGGTAAACGCAGTTCGCGTCTGCCCCTTATAAGAGAGCGCTATGTACTTTTATCAACCGTCACAGGGGCATGGCCTGCCGCATGACCCGCTGAATGCCATTATTGGTCCGCGTCCGATTGGCTGGATCTCCTCCTGCGACCAGGCAGGACAGATCAACCTGGCACCGTATAGCTTCTTTAACTGCTTTAACTACCGCCCGCCGATTATTGGCTTTTCCAGCAACGGCTGGAAAGACAGCGTGCGTAATATTAACGAAACGGGTGAGTTTGTCTGGAACCTTGCCACGCGCGATCTGGCTGAGGCGATGAATCTCACCTCCGCTACGCTGCCTCACGATCAAGACGAGTTCTCTTTTTCCGGATTGACGCCAGCGGCAAGCCAGCTTGTAAAGGCGCCACGCGTGGCCGAGAGTCCGGTGAACTTTGAGTGCCGCCTGTCGCAGTGTATTCAGCTGACCGGCGCCGACGGCACGCTGGTTGACACATGGCTGGTGCTGGGCGAAGTGGTGGGGATTCATATTGCCGAATCGCTGCTGGAAGAGGGGATCTACCAGACGGCGAAAGCGCAGCCCATCCTGCGTGCGGGTGGGCCGACGGCCTATTATGGCATCAGTGATGAACACCGCTTCGATATGGTGCGCCCGATTGTGGATCAGTAACCCACTTTATCGATAACAAACTGTTTGCCACAGTTACCCGGATGTGGCTGTGGCGCAAAAGAGCCGGCAGACAGCGGGTTATTAATGGTGCTGGCCTTAAGCGAGATCTGCATTTCGGTCAGGTAGGCCGGATTACCATTGCAGGTCAGTTTGAACGCTTTGACGTTGTCTTTGCTCCAGCTTTTCGCCACGGCGTTATCAAAATCTTTACGGCTTACCGTTTTACCGTAGTTATCCGCCAGGAATTTACCCTCCGCGCTGTTTTTTATCTCCTGATTCATCCGCACCATGGTGCCGAAATAGGCGTCAGGATCAAAGCCGAAGCAGACGCCGTGTTTGGCGTACTCATAGCGTTCTAGGCAGGAGTTACCGCCAGCCCCGGGCATGACGCTGTTCAGCTTTGCGGCACCCGACAGTGATAGCCCGGTTTCGGCGGCTGAGCATTTGCGGCTGGCTTTGGCTTCCGGCATGTTCGGGATTGGGCGGGTCGCGCAGCCAAAACGCATCCAGCGGCGTTCATCCACGCCGCGTGCGGCGATGGATTTTGGCAGGCCAGGCCATAATCCGTGTACGGTCAGATAATCGGTCTTGTTATTGCTCTCTTTTTGCAGACGGCACTCTTCGGGTTCGTTACGGTTACGTTCAGCCATGCTCTGGCAGAACCCGGTTTGCCAGGAAAGCGCCAGAACGTAGCGATCGAAATCGCCATACTGCGTGGCTTTGAGCGGATCCGCCTGCGCGGAGAAGACACAGAGTGCAAGCGCCATGGCGCCAGACGGGATAATGATATCCTTCCTGAACATGTGATTTCCTGATGGGTTAACGCGATAGATTTCTGGAAGTTATTAAAGCACAAAAAGCGCCCGCAGGCGCTTTTTGGATATCGGTCATTTTACTCAGGCTGCGCCAGGAACCAGCACTTCGGTTGCGATAATCACGATGATCAGGCCCACAAGCACCGGGACCGACGTGCGTTTTACCACTTCGAACGGCGAGATTTTTGCCATCCCGGCGACCGCGACTACGACACCTGATACCGGCGAAATGGTACGACCGAGGTTAGACGCCTGAAGCATGGGAATGGAGAGGTAAGCCGGGTTAATACCGGAAGAATGTGCCAGTTTTGGGATCATCTCAACGAAGGCGTAGAACGGCGCGTTGCCTGAACCGGTGGTCATAGCTGCCAGCATGGTCAGCACCACCAGTACCAGCATCAGGATAATGCTGGCAGAGCCGAACGACGTGGCGATGGAGATGAGGCTCTGAATAAAGCCGATAGTGCTCAGACCCTGCGCGAAGACGCCTGCCGCCACCAACAGCATCACGACGCCTGCAAACGCATCGGCCATACCGCGATACGCCACTTCCAGGCCAGAAAATACCTTCTGAGTGTTGAAACCGCGAATAAATTCCAGCATGGCGGCCAGCAGCATACAGATAACCAGAATGGTAATGATGTGCAGCTGTGGTCCCCATTTGCCGTCAAAAATCAGCACGCCGATGATAGGCGTGAACGGCAGAATGGAATAGAACGCCGGGGCGGTGGTGGTGATTTCATTCACGTCCATCATTTCGTGGCTGATGTGCTCTTTTTTATCGAGATAACGCTGCCAGAAGAAATGCGCGATGCCCATGCCCACGATAGCCACAATGGAAATCGGCAGCGTGGTTTTAAAGGCGAAATCGATGAGTGACATTTCCGCGGCTTTCGCCGCCAGTACGACGTCGCCAGAGGTAGGGGAGAGAATAATGGCCGCCGGAGAGGCGCAGATAGCCGCCGCTGCACCACGGCTAATGCCGACGTTAACCATCACCGGGAACAGGGTAGCCATTAACAACACCCCCAGGCCAGTGGCTGACGACACGGCCAGCGACATCAGACAGGCGAGGAAGTAGGCTGCCACCATCAGCAGATACGGGGAGTTGATGTACTGCAGCGGCCTGGAGGCCAGCTTCACGACCATATCGTTGGCCCCAATATGGGTCATGTAGGCGGCAAAACCGCACAGCATCATGATCATCATGCCCAGATCGCCACCGCGGCTCATGAGCAGAATTTTAATGTATTCAACAATGTCTGTGGCGGTATACCCGGTGCTGGCTGCGCTGGCGGGTAAGACCTGGTGACCCATCAGGGCGCTAACGATCAGCAAGGCCAGGCCGCCGACAAATAACACGCCCGTGGCGGAATACCCCTTAATGATGTAGCGTGCTACACCGACAATGACGACGACTCCGATAAGGAGCTCGAAAAACGTAAGCATGATTTCCCCTGTATCCTTGCTGCCCGAGAGCACAAATAATCAATAAAAAAGAAGGATGAGAATGTGCCGAATTAATGGCCAGTCCTTGCTGATTAAAATCAATAAATATACTACTAAAGCAGATGTTAGCGATATTTTTGCCATGGTGATGGCAATAATGACATATGGGTATTGACCGGTGACAACAGTGGAGTATGTCATTTAAATGCTAATGAGTTGTTAATTTATTGATTCTATATTAACACGTTCTTGAATAAGTATTAACACGTTCTTGAATAAGAGGGGAAAAGACTTTTCCTGCCGGTGCGCGTTGGTGAGTGGGTCAGTACAGCGTTTCGTGAGAAAGGGGCTGAGCAGCACGAAAACACTGGCTGTAGAGGCTAATGATAATCTTTATACCTTGCAGACAGGGCGTTATGTTTGTCCTGAAAGCCATATTAACTGAAGGGTTATTTTTACCGGTAGGCATTATTAAAAAAGGTTTGAACGCGCCCGTGAGATGATTATTCAACAGGCCGCCGTGCCGCTCTCAGAATATTCTCGCAAAGTGGCTGATTAATTAGGAGTAATGCCGATGCCGTTAAGGCTCCATTCAACTATTGTATGGTAAACTTTGCCTCGAATACTAAGAATGGTAATTGCATTGTGATCGTACGTAATAAATTTTTCTTCATTTTTCTGTTTATTTTTGCACAGTTAACGCTCTCTTCTGTGGCACAGGCTGAAGAGAACGCGACGGATAAGGGCTGGTTCTCCACCTTTACGGATAATGTTTCGCAGACCTGGAATGCGCCAGAGCACTATGATCTCTACGTGCCGGCCATCACCTGGCATGCACGCTTTGCCTACGACAAAGAAAAGACCGATAAATATAACGAACGCCCGTGGGGGGCAGGTTTTGGTCAGTCGCGCTGGGACGAAAAGGGCAACTGGCACGGTATTTATCTGATGGCCTTTAAAGACTCCTTTAACAAATGGGAACCGATTGGTGGCTATGGCTGGGAGAAAACCTGGCGTCCGTTAGCTGACGACAACTTCCACGTTGGCCTGGGCTATACCGCCGGGGTGACTGCACGCGACAACTGGAACTATATCCCCATTCCGGTTCTGCTGCCGCTGGCCTCAATTGGTTATGGCCCTGCAACGTTCCAGATGACCTACATTCCCGGTACGTACAACAACGGTAACGTTTACTTCGCCTGGATGCGTTTTCAGTTTTAACTGAAAAAAGCTGACAAAGCGGTGAAAAAATGCGCAGTCGTTGATTCATATGGGATAAAAATCCGCCAGCGAAAATTAACGCGACTTTAGTCACTTTTTATCAAAGATCCGCTGGACAAAAGGTCCCACAATTGTTGTACTGGTAACCGACACAGCATTTGTGTCGTTTTTTAATGTAAAGGTAATTTTGATGTCTAAGATTAAAGGTAACGTTAAGTGGTTTAATGAGTCCAAAGGATTCGGTTTCATTACTCCTGAAGATGGCAGCAAAGACGTGTTCGTACACTTCTCTGCAATCCAGTCTAATGGTTTCAAAACTCTGGCTGAAGGTCAGCGTGTAGAGTTCGAAATCACTAACGGTGCCAAAGGCCCTTCTGCTGCTAACGTAATCGCTCTGTAATTCAGACGCGTCAGCAAGAATTTCAAAACCCGCTCACTGAGCGGGTTTTTTTCGTTTTGCATCAGCCAAGCAGATACATCTTCAGGAAGCTGGCAACGATCAGCACGCTCAACAACACCACGCCTGCGCTCATCAAACTCTCTTTCATTCTGTCACCCTCGTTCTGCATTGGCACCAGAGTGACAGAGAAAAATTAAGCCAACATTAACGCTTCGGCAGTTAGTGGGGGCTGGCGGAAGAAAATAGCCAGAATGCGATCCCGGTCATCGCAAAAGAGCCGAGCATATTTATCGCAACGTTCAGCAACGCCCAGCCGATACGGCCTTCCTGAAACAAAAACACCGTTTCCGCAGAAAAGGTGGAGAAGGTGGTTAAACCGCCGCAGAACCCGGTGGTAATCAATACTTTCCACATGGGATCGATGTGCGTCATACGGTTAAACCAGGCCAGACCCATGCCAATGATAAACGCACCAATCAGGTTTGCGGCCAGTGTTCCCATTGGAATCGCCTGATGCAGTGGATTAAACCGCATACTCAGGAACCACCGCGCAACGCTCCCCGTCCCCCCACCAATAAAAACAGCTAAAAGGAGTTGTAACACTGTAAATACCTGCTATTTGATGTGTAAGAGTGGCGAGTTTAACGCTGTTTATAATCAGGGGACAAATATGTATGTTGCGGTAGGGCAGTTTGCGGTCACGCCTCGCTGGCATGAGAATGCGGCGCAGTGTGTCTCGCTGATGAAACAGGCACAACAGAAGGGGGCGTCGTTGCTGGTGCTGCCGGAAGCCTTGCTGGCTCGCGATGATAACGACCCGGATTTATCGGTGAAATCCGCGCAGCCGCTTGATGGCGCGTTTTTACAGCAATTACTGGCCGAGAGTGCGGGTAATGACATGACCACAATGTTGACGGTCCATGTGCCGTCAACGCCTGGCCGGGCAGTTAACACACTGGTAGCCATCCGTGGCGGCGTCATCATCGCCAGCTATGCCAAGCTTCATCTCTATGATGCGTTCAGTATCCAGGAGTCGCGCCTGGTTGACCCGGGGGAGTGCGTTCCGCCCCTGATCGCGGTTGATGGTTTAAACATTGGGCTGATGACCTGCTACGATTTGCGTTTTCCTGAGCTGGCGTTGAGCCTGGCATTACAGGGAGCGGATGTGCTTGTTCTGCCTGCCGCGTGGGTTAAAGGGCCGCTGAAAGAGCATCACTGGGCCACGTTGCTTACGGCGCGCGCGCTGGATACCACCTGTTATGTGGTCGCGGCAGGGGAGTGCGGCAATAAAAATATCGGGCAGAGCAGGGTGATTGACCCGCTGGGCGTCACGATTGCCGCCGCAGCGGAAGGTCCGGTTTTACTGATGGCGGAGATAATTTCAGAAAGGATAGCGCTTGCACGGCAGCAATTACCTGTTCTTCGCAACCGACGTTTTGCGCCACCGCAATTATTGTGATGTTTTTTTCAACAATGCTTGATTCACCTTGTTACAGGTTGCTATTGTGTGCACGCGCCAAATGACCGTTAATATGATCCGGTTTTGACGCTGAATGCAGCCTGTTTTAAGTAAAGAAGGTATCTATGGGTGAGATTAGTATTACCAAACTGCTGGTGGTTGCCGCACTGGTCGTCCTGCTGTTTGGTACCAAGAAGTTACGCACGCTGGGTGGTGACCTGGGTGCCGCCATCAAAGGCTTTAAGAAAGCGATGAACGACGATGACGCGGCAGCGAAGAAAAGCGCCGAGGATACCGTTCCGGCTGAAAAGCTCTCTCACAAAGAGTAACGGCAATGCCTTAAGGCTTGCGAAAAAAAACCGGCTCAACAGGCCGGTTTTTTTGTATTCCTGTAAGTGAATATTACAGGGTTATTTAACTTCTTCGCCTTTTGCCTGCATATCGGCATGGTAAGAGGAACGCACAAACGGACCGCAGGCAGCATGGGTGAAGCCCATCGCCATCGCTTCCGCTTTCATCTCATCAAATTCATCCGGGCTAACGTAGCGCTGCACCGGCAGGTGATGACGGCTTGGCTGCAGATACTGGCCCAGCGTCAGCATGGTCACGCCGTGGCGACGCAGATCGCGCATCACTTCGATGATTTCGTCATTGGTCTCACCAAGACCAACCATCAGACCTGACTTGGTAGGAATATGTGGATGCGCTTCTTTAAAACGCTCCAGCAGCTTCAGGGACCAGTTGTAGTCAGCACCCGGACGCACCTGACGGTAGAGACGCGGTACGTTCTCCAGGTTGTGGTTAAAGACGTCTGGTGGCGTTGCGGTCAGGATATCCAGCGCGCGGTCCATACGACCACGGAAATCCGGCACCAGCGTCTCAATCTTAATGTTCGGGCTTTTCTCGCGAATGGCAGTAATGCAGTCAGCAAAGTGCTGAGCACCCCCATCACGCAGGTCATCACGGTCAACGGAGGTAATGACCACATAACGCAGCGCCATATCAGCAATGGTCTGCGCCAGTTTTTGAGGTTCGTTTGCATCCGGCGCCACCGGGCGGCCATGAGCAACATCGCAGAACGGGCAACGGCGGGTACAGATAGCACCCAGAATCATAAACGTCGCGGTGCCGTGGTTGAAACACTCAGCAAGGTTCGGGCAAGAGGCTTCTTCACATACAGAGTGAAGGCCATTCTTACGCATCGCCGCTTTGATCCCCTGGATACGCGAAGAGTCGGCCGGAAGTTTGATTTTCATCCATTCCGGTTTTCTTAACAGCGCCTCGCGCTCTGTAGCCACGTTTTTAACCGGGATAAGGGCCATTTTATCGGCATCGCGGTATTTAACACCGCGTTCCATCACAATGGGTTTACTCATAGCGTGCGTGTTCCAGTTGCGAATATCGAAGGAAAGCGTTTCAATTCAAGGGAATGTTGTATTTATCAACTATTTTTGAACGAACGACAGGCAGTATATCATTGAAACGGTCGTTAAAGCAGCCTGCCAGGTCGCCAATTTGTAAAATAGTTGTTGTTTTGTGCCTTTTGCCCTGCGTGCGGCAGGGGCTTGTGCTGTGTCAACCTGTCAGAAGGCCTGGCGGATGATGCGGATCACATTTTCAAGTACCGGATCGCGCAGACTGAGCTTATTGTAATGCAGTGAAATCTCAATAGATTCTGCATTCAATTGGCTGAGCGGAATGCTCTCCAGCGGCCAGCATTTCCGCAGCAGATGATACAGGCGCGAAGGCATGATGCAGAGCATGTCACTGCTGCCAATCAGGGACGCGGTAGTGAACATATTGTAACTGCTGAAGCTTATCTGGCGCTCCGGGAAAATGTCATCGATACGCTGGCGCAGCGCATGATGTGACTGTCCTTCCGTCATAAATGACGAGTGATCGTAGTTACGCAGATTTTCTATGGTGAGCGGCTCGCTGAGCACCGGATGCTGCTGGCGACAGACCAGCACCAGGTTGTCGGCATAGAGGACATTTTGCCCCAACGCGCGGGCGCTGAAGCTGCCGCTGTCGATAATTAAATCGGTCTGGAACTGGGCAAGCTGCACGTCAGGTTCGCTGATCGGTACATTACGCAGCAGCAGCTGCGGCGCATGCTCTTTTACGGCCTGGTAAATGGCAGGCATAACCAACACCCCCACAGAGGGAGAGCAGCCGATGGTGATGGTTCGTTGTTTGTCGTAGCTTCCGGTTAAATCCAGCGCGCCCAGAATCGACTCCAGCCCCTGGCTGATGTACTCATGCAGATGCGTGGCGTAAGCCGTGGGGGTGACACCCTGTCCCTTACGAATAAATAACGGGTCCGGAAATATAGCGCGCAGCTTTTGAATTGACTGGCTTATTGCAGAGGGCGTGAGATTAAGAATTTTCGCAGCGTTAACGATACCCTTATGGACATATACCGCCTCAAAAATAGTCAATAAATTGAGATCAATATTACGTAAAGTCCGAAAAATTTGCGGCTTGTCTTCGCCACCGGGTTCATTCAGGCGTTTGGCTGGTAAATTATTATACTCCACGCTTTTACTCCGTACACATTCACAACATGAATGATAGTTGAATTTATTTATTATGCTTGTAGAGATTCGTAAAGTGTTGGTTTTGTTTCACTTGTTTATCAAAAACAACCAGTTGAGTGATTATCACGCAAGTTACTTAGGTCCTGCACGCAGCGCTGACGGGAGGCTAAATAATATGGATCGGTAATATTCGAGCGCTTCGAAAATATAGAATATGCGGATTATTGTAAAGTGTAAAAGCGGCAATTAAATCGTGGCCCGTCAAATTATCGAGCCACGATGTATAATATATTAAGCAGTGATATATTCGTGCGGGGGATTGTTAAGTAGTGCTAACATATTAGCTAAAAGCACAGGACGGATATTTTCTGTTGTTGCCGTATCAACCCACTGGCACATTTGCGTCATTTCCATCCCGGCATAGCCGCAGGGATTGATGCGCTGGAAGGGCTTCAAGTCCATATTAATGTTCAAAGCCAGCCCGTGAAACGAGCAGCCTTTACGGATACGCAGCCCCAGCGAGCAGATCTTCATCTCGCCCACGTAGACTCCCGGTGCGTCGGCCCGCGGATGTGCATCAATACCGTATTCCGCCAGCGTGTTGACGACCGTTTGCTCAAGCAGAGTGACCAGTTCACGTACGCCCAGCTTTCTGCGTTTGAGGTTCAGGAGAACGTACATCACCTGTTGCCCTGGGCCATGGTACGTAACCTGCCCGCCGCGGTCGCTCTGAATAACCGGGATATCGCCCGTCATCAATAAATGTTCCGCTTTTCCCGCTTGCCCCTGCGTAAACACTGGCAGGTGTTCTACCAGCCAGATTTCATCAGGGGTGGTGTCATCGCGTAAGTCGGTGAAGTCATGCATAGCCTGGGAGACAGGCTCATAAGGTTGCAGCCCGAGATGACGGACAAGAATTTTATCCTGATACAAAACGACGTCTCCGAAGACGAGGGACAAAAGATGAGGGGGAGTATATCACAGCGGGGGAGAGGGGTTACCCGGCAAACCGGGTAACCGCAGAGGGACTACAGCACCATACGAACAATTTCGATATTGCCGAGCTCTTCGTACAGCGTCTCAACCTGCTCAATGTGTGTTGCGGTAATGGTAATAGATACCGAGTGGTAGTTGCCCTTGCTGCTTGGTTTTACTGACGGAGAGTAGTCACCCGGCGCATGGCGCTGTACCACTTCAACCACCTGATCAACCAGCTCAGGTTTCGCCAGACCCATTACTTTGTAAGTAAATGGGGTAGGGAATTCAAGCAGTTCGTTAAGTTTGGTTTTCATGTCAGCTCCGGCGTAACGTCAAAAAGAATAACTCCCACGTCAGGTGGGAGTTATCAGGATACTTAGTATATGGGGATCAAAATCACACTTTCAAGTGTTCGATTTTTAGCCAAACCAGTGATGGAACATCAATTTAATGTAATCAATGATTTTGCCGAAGAAATTGCCTTCAGGAATTTCCTGCAGGACAACCAGCGGGCGCTGATCGATAGTTTTGCCATCCAGCTGGAAGTTAATGGTGCCTACAACCTGGTTTTTCTGCAGCGGTGCATGCAGCTCGGTGGTGTTCAGCACGTAGCTGGCTTTCAGGTCTTTCATGCGTCCGCGTGGAATGGTCAGGTACAGATCTTTGTCCACGCCCAGGGAGGCGCGATCGTTATCACCGAACCAGACCGGCTCAGAGGCAAACTCTTTGCCTGCTTTCAGCGGGTTCACGGTTTCGAAGAAACGGAAGCCCCAGGTCAGCAGTTTTTTGCTTTCTGTCTCACGGCCTTTAAAGGTACGACCGCCCATCACGGCAGAGATCAGGCGCATCTGACCTTCGGTTGCAGAGGCGACCAGGTTGTAACCCGCTTTGTCGGTATGACCGGTTTTGATGCCGTCAACGTTCAGGCTGTTATCCCACAGCAGGCCGTTACGGTTGGTCTGGCGAATACCGTTGAAGGTAAACTCTTTCTCTTTATAGATGGCGTATTCGTTCGGTACATCGCGGATCAGCGCCTGGCCAATCAGCGCCATATCGCGCGCAGAGCTGTACTGACCCTCCGCATCCAGGCCGTGAACGGTCTGGAAGTGGCTGTTTTTCAGGCCCAGCGCAGAAACGTAGCTGTTCATCAGGCCCACAAACGCATCCTGGCTGCCCGCAGCGAAATCGGCCATGGCGACACAGGCGTCGTTACCGGACTGCAGGTTGATACCACGAATCAGCTGAGAGACAGGAACCTGCATACCCGGTTTCAGGAACATTAAAGAGGAGCCTTTAAAGACCGGGTTCCCGGTTGCCCACGCATCGTTACCGATGGTGACCAGGTCTGTTTCTTTAAATTTACCGGCCTTCATCGCCTGGCCGATAACGTAGCTGGTCATCATTTTCGTCAGGCTGGCCGGATCGCGGCGGGCATCGGCATTCTGTTCTGCCAGAACTTTGCCAGAGTTGTAATCGATCAGGATGTAGGATTCCGCATCGATTTGCGGAACGCCAGGGATCATGGTCTTGATGTTCAGGTCATCGGCGTGAGCTGCGGAGAGCGCAGCAGCGCAAAGGGCCGTGGTCAGCGCCATGCGCTGCACAAAACGAGCAGAAAAAGTGGTCTTCATGGTCAGAACTACGACATCCGTGATGGAATTAAAAAAAGTGCCTTACTATAGCAAATGCTATTCAGGCAGGCATCCGACTTTAAGCATGAGTTTGTGAATGACTTTTACACAAACTGACAATTCGGATGCCGCCGATACATTACTTCGCTACAGCGATAAATGACTGGAGTTGCGCTTCATTTTGCAGACGCTGCTGCAGGGTCGCTGCCTGCGATTTGCTGGCAAACGGTCCCATCTGAATACGCCACACCGCCCCGTTTTGTTCAACGCGGCCTGGAACGCCAAACTGCTGGCTCAGGCGCTGTTGATACTGCTGCGCGCGGGCCTGATCGCTGACGGCGCCCACCTGAACGACAAAGCCGCCGCTGGAAGCGGCAGCAGGCGCTGCTACCGCCGCGCTCTGGGTCGTTGCCGGAGCGGTGACGGGGGCAGGCTGCTGCGCGACGGGGGCGGCAACAGGCGCCGGGGTAGGCTCACTGCCTTCCAGCACGCCGGAGGCCAGGGTCGTTGGAGCCCCCAGGAAACCGCTACTCTTTACCGGTGCGCCAGTGCTGTCATCGCTTTGCAACGTGTCGTTGCTGATAGGGCGCACTTCGCCTGCTGGCTGAGAAGGCTCGGCCGGCGATGAGACGCTCCCCATGCCACCGTCAAGATTCGGACGGTCGGGAAGGGCGTAGGTCTGTTTCGCCACTGTCGTACACGCGGTACCCGGCCCGGAGAGCGAGCCATCCGGTGCCACGATAATGGGGTCGATACGAACCTTGGTATTGTTCGAGGTGTTCAGGCGGTCGGCGGAGGCGCGCGACAGCGAAATCACACGGTCGTTACCGTACGGACCGCGATCGTTAATGCGGACTACGATCATACGGCCATTCGCCAGGTTGGTGATACGCGCGTAGCTTGGGATAGGCAGCGTCGGGTGTGCCGCAGTGAGTTGCGTCGGATCGAACGCTTCTCCTGATGCCGTCAGGTTGCTCCCGGGTTCCGCATCATAAATGGCGGCGAAACCCGCCTGGCTGAAACGGGAAGGGTCCTGAACGATTTTGTAGCTTTTGCCGTCGCGCTCATAATCCTGATTCGCGCTGGCGTTGAGCGGTTCATAAACGGGATCGGCGCCGCTGATTTCAACGATTGGGCCATTACACACCGCAGGCTGCGGCGGCGCGACGGTTGCCTGTTGCTGACCATCATCACTTGTGCACGCCGCAAGCAAACTTGCCGCAATGCAGATCCCCAGCCACTGCTTACGCATTCCGAACCCCTTATTTTTATACGCTTTTTGACAACATTTTTCTGTGGGTATGGATCGACATCACGATACCAAACCCGGCCATCAACACGATCAGTGCCGAGCCTCCGTAACTCACCAGCGGAAGCGGAACGCCTACAACCGGCAGAATACCACTCACCATACCAATATTTACGAAGACATAAACGAATAAAATCAACATTAACCCGCCCGCCATGACGCGGCCAAAGGTGGTTTGCGCGCGCGCGGCAATCCACAACCCGCGCATGATTAACAGTACATACAGCGCGAGTAAGATCAAGATGCCGACCAGCCCAAGCTCTTCCGCCAGGACCGCAAAGATAAAGTCGGTATGGCGCTCTGGTAAGAACTCCAGCTGCGACTGGGTGCCGTGCAGCCATCCTTTACCGCGCAGGCCACCGGAGCCAATCGCGATCTTGGACTGAATAATATGATAGCCCGCACCCAGCGGATCGGTTTCCGGATCGAGCAGCATCATCACGCGCTGGCGCTGGTAATCATGCATCAGGAAGAACCAGAGAATAGGGATGAACGCGGCAACCAGCACCACCGCAATACCAATCAGACGCCAGCTCAGGCCCGACAAGAAGAGAACAAACAGGCCGGAGAGTGCGATGAGGATCGAGGTACCAAGGTCAGGCTGCGCCGCCACCAGCAACGTTGGCAGGAAAATCAATACCAGCGCGATGGCCGTGTTTTTCAGTGATGGCGGACAGACATCGCGGTTGATAAAGCGTGCCACCATCAGTGGAACGGCGATTTTGGCAATTTCCGAGGGCTGGAAACGAACTACACCCAGATCCAGCCAGCGCTGTGCGCCTTTGGAGATGGCCCCAAAGGCATCTACCGCAACCAGCAAAATAATACAGAAGATGTAGAGATAGGGGGCCCAGCCTTCGTAGACGCGTGGCGGGATCTGCGCCATGACGACCATAATGACCAGCCCCATCGCGATCTGGCCAATCTTGCGCTCCATCATGCCGATGTCCTGGCCACTGGCGCTCCAGATAACCAGAGCGCTGTAGACCAGCAGAGCCAGCAGGATCAGCAGCATGGCTGGGTCGATGTGGATTTTATCCCACAGCGATTTTTTATTTGGATTATCCGTCATGATTATTGGTCCTCCGCCGCAGCGGCCGCCGGGTTTTCAGCCGGCAGTTCGGTGTTGTTATCACCCAGCATGATGTGGTCGAGGATTTGGCGCATGATGGTGCCCACGGCTGGCCCTGCGCCGCCGTTTTCCAGAATCATTGCCACCGCCACCTGCGGGTTATCATAGGGTGCAAATGCCGTCATGAGCTTATGGTCACGCAGTCGTTCGGCAATGCGGTGCGCGTTATAGGTTTCGTTGGCCTTCAGGCCGAAGACCTGCGCCGTACCGGATTTGGCGGCCACTTTATACGGCGCTCCGGCGAAATACTTATGCGCGGTACCGTTCGGGCGGTTTGCCACCCCGTACATCCCGTCTTTGGCGATCTCCCAGAAGCCGGAGTGAATATCCCCCACTGGCGGTTCATGCGGCTGGATCCACGGCACTTTTTTGCCCTCTTCAACGGTACTTTGCAGCAGGTGCGGGACTTTCACCACGCCGTCGTTGATGAGGATCATCATCGCTTTGTTCATCTGCAGCGGGGTTGCGGTCCAGTAGCCCTGGCCGATACCTACCGGAATGGTATCACCCTGGTACCACGGTTTCTTAAAGCGCTTTAGCTTCCACTCGCGGGTTGGCATGTTGCCGGAGCGTTCTTCGGCGAGATCGACCCCGGTGTAATGGCCGTAGCCAAATTTGCTCATCCACTCTGACAGGCGGTCAATACCCATGTCGTAGGCCACCTGATAGAAGAAGGTATCCGCAGACTCTTCCAGCGATTTCGTCACGTTCAGATGACCGTGGCCCCATTTTTTCCAGTCGCGATAGCGTTTCTCTGAACCCGGTAACTGCCACCAGCCCGGGTCAAACAGGCTGGTGTTGCGATTGATGACACCCGCGCTCAGCGCCGAGACGGCGACGTAAGGTTTCACCGTGGACGCCGGCGGATAGACCCCCTGCGTGGCGCGGTTGACCAGCGGCGTGTTCGGGTCATTAAGCAGGCCGGAGTAGTCCTTACTGGAAATTCCATCGACAAAGAGGTTAGGGTCGTAGCTTGGCATGGAGACCATCGCCAGTATGCCGCCGGTACGCGGATCGGTCACGACAACTGCCGCACGGCTGCCCGCCAGTAAGGTTTCAATATACTGCTGGAGTTTCAGGTCGAGCGTCAGGTAGACGTCATGTCCTGCCTGCGGCGGCACCTCTTTCAGCTGACGAATAACGCGGCCACGGTTGTTAACTTCCACCTCTTCATAGCCGGTCTGCCCGTGCAGGACATCTTCGTAATAGCGTTCAATTCCCAGCTTACCGATATCGTGCGTCGCGGCGTAGTTTGCCAGCTTGCCGTCTTTATCGAGACGCTCAACGTCTTTGTCGTTGATCTTGGAGACGTAGCCGATTACGTGCGTCAGTGCGGAACCGTAAGGGTAGTAGCGACGCTTGTAGCCTTTCACTTCCACACCGGGGAAACGGTACTGGTTGACGGCAAAGCGGGCGACCTGGACTTCCGTCAGGTTGGTTTTAACCGGAATGGAGGTAAAGCGGTGAGAACGGGCGCGCTCTTTCTTGAACGCAGCGATATCGTCATCGTTAAGATCGACAACGCTTCGCAATGCTTCCAGCGTATCCTGCACGTTGTCGACTTTTTCCGGCATCATCTCAATCTGGTAGATGGTGCGGTTTAAGGCCAGCGGGGTGCCGTTACGGTCGTAAATAATGCCGCGGCTGGGGGCGATAGGCACCAGCTTGATGCGGTTTTCGTTTGAGCGCGTCTGGTAATCGGTATAGCGGACAATTTGCAGATTATAAAGGTTGGCGATCAGCACGCCGGTAAGCAGCAAAATCCCCGTAAAGGCGACCAGCGCCCGGCGCACAAACAGCGCGGACTCAGCCGTATAGTCGCGAAAAGAATTCTGTAGTTTCATCCGCTGCTTAATCTACCCTGGTCAGTCATTACTCGCGGTGATAGGGGTGGTTGGTAGTAATGCTCCACGCGCGGTACAGGCTTTCTGCCACCAGTACCCGAACGAGCGGGTGGGGAAGCGTCAGCGCGGAGAGAGACCAACTTTGTTCTGCCGCCGCTTTACAGGCAGGGGACAACCCTTCAGGCCCGCCAATCAACAGACTGACGTCACGACCATCCTGCTTCCAGCGCTCCAGTTCGTGCGCCAGCTGCGGCGTATCCCAGGGCTTGCCTGGAATATCGAGGGTCACGATGCGGTTTTTGCCTGCGGCAGCCAGCATCAGTTCTCCCTCTTTATCAAGAATGCGTTTAATATCCGCGTTCTTGCCGCGCTTTCCGGCGGGGATCTCCACCAGCTCGAACGGCATATCTTTAGGGAAACGACGCAGATATTCAGTAAAACCGGTTTGTACCCAGTCCGGCATTTTGGTGCCGACGGCGACCAGCTGCAACTTCACGCATTAACCCCAGAGTTTTTCCAGCTCATACAGGCGACGGCTCTCTTCCTGCATGACGTGGACAATCACATCGCCAAGATCGACAACCACCCAGTCAGCGGTCGCTTCACCTTCAACACCGAGCGGTAACAGCCCTGCTGCACGTGATTCCTGCACAACATGATCGGCAATTGAAACCACATGGCGAGTAGACGTACCGGTGCAGATGATCATGCAGTCGGTGATGCTGGATTTACCCTTAACGTCGATAGCGATGATGTCCTGACCTTTCAGGTCATCAATTTTGTCGATAACAAAATCCTGGAGTGCTTTACCCTGCAAGTTTTCCCCCTGGGTGAATGAGATTGTGCAACTATGAATTCGTAGCCAGACAGTATACCTGAACTGACGCCCCTGTCGGGACAAATGTCACCGGCCGGGCTTTTGAAGGCGGGTATCATCCCACCCTCCGCCGGAGATTGCATCGCCATTTTTGTAAAACAATTTCTGTAAAGCAATGAGCGGCGGGAAAGTCTGGCAGCGGAGGATAACAGTATGGCTTACTCTGTCAAGGCAGGATAATCAATAAGGCGCTTTTTGTGCGCCCGGATTATGCGTCTGCGCTTTTCTGATACAACCCGTGCGCGTGGATATAGTCCAGCACTGACGATGGCAGGAGATCGTCACAGGCTAAACCGTGCTGAAGCCGGTCGCGAATGATTGTCGCAGAAATATCAAACCACGGCGTCTCCGCCAGATAGATCTTCCCGGCAGGTTGATTATGCAGATCTTCCACATTGTCGGTCAGATGAGCCTCCAGCCACTGCTGATACTGTTCTTCACGCATGGTCAGCGGATAGCCCGGACGGCGGCAGACGAGGAGATGGCTGTTCTCCAGAATGGTTTCATACTGGTGCCAGGTGGGGAAGTTGAGCAGAGAATCCTGGCCGATGATAAAGGCCAGCGGTTTGTCCGGCCCCTGTTCGGCCCGCCACTCCTGTAGCGTTTGCGAGGTCCAGGACGGGGTGTCGCGACGGAGTTCACGCTCGTCCAGGCTGAAGAGCGGTTTATCCGCAATGGCCAGGGCGAGCATCTCTTTTCGCTGCTCGCTGGTGGCCTCAGGCTGAGGCCGATGTGGCGGAACGTTATTGGGCATGATAATCACGCGCTGAAGACCAATCAGATTCGCCAGAATTTCAACCGGTTTCAGATGACCGTAATGAACCGGATCAAAGGTGCCACCGTACAGGGCCTGTAGAGAGTGCATGCTATCCATCGATAAATACATCTGCCAGCGCCTTGTGGCAGAGCAGCAGAGAAAGGCTTTCCAGTTCCGCCCAGACGGACTGGCCGTAATCTTGTTTTAACGTGAGCTCTGCGCGCATCAAAAGCTGTACCGCCTGGCGCAGCTGTTCATGGCTCAGACGATTAATGGCCTCGGTGGTCATCGCCCGACGGTTTTGCCAGACACGGTGTTTGTCGAACAACGAACGCAATGGCGTATGAGCAGACTGGCGCTTGAGCGTGATGAGCAGCAGCAGTTCACGCTGCAGCGTACGCAGCAATATAACCGGTTCGCTACCCTCAAGGCGTAGCTGCTGCAAAATATGCAGGGCACGTTTGCTCTTTGCCATCAGCAGCGCATCAACCCAGTGGAACGGCGTGAAGTGTGCAGCGTCGTTAACCGCCTGCTCCACGCGCGGCAGAGTCAGCTTGCCATCGGGCCAGAGGAGGGCGAGCCGGTCCAGCGCCTGGGCCAACGCCAGCAGGTTGCCTTCATAGCAGTAGCACAGCAGCTGATTCGCTGCGTCGTCCAGTTGCAGGTTATTCTGCTTCGCTCTTGCCGCCACCCATTTCGGCAGATGGGTCTGCTCAGGCGTCTGGCAGGTGACCAGCACGGCATGAGTGGCGAGTTGGGTAAACCACGCGGCGTTTTCCTGCGCTTTGGTGAGCTTGTTGCCACGCACGATTAACAGCAGATCGCTGTGCAACAGGCTGACCAGCGTCGCCAGTTGTTCATTGATGGCCGCGTTCGGACCATTCTCTGGCAGCAGGATCTGGATGGTCTGGCGTGATGCAAAGAGACTCATCGCCTGGCAAAGGGAGAAGAGGGCATTCCAGTCGGTATTGTTATCCAACTGGACGGTGTGGTGTTCATCAAAGCCCTGAGCGGCGGCGGCATGTCGCACGGCATCCAGGCTTTCCTGAAGCAAGAGCGGGTCGTTACCCAGTAGCAGATACGCCGCGCGCAGCCCTTCATTGAGCTGCGCGCGGAGTTGTTCAGGATACAGCCTGATCATCAGTTACCCATGGAGGTAGAAACAGGAGGCGTGTTGGCATCCGGTTTGTCGATGATGTCAGAACCCTGTCTTGTCGTTGCGGCAATGCCTGGCAGCTTACGGATCAGCTGTTCTGCGGCCTTGTCGTACATTTCGTTAATGATAATCTGCTGCTCAGCATCTTTTGCCAGCGCCGTTTGCGGGTTATCAAAGAACGAGCGGTACACTTTGGTATTGATAGGGAAAATGTCTTTACCCGGGATCAATACTGCCGCGTTCACCGTCAGCACCATTTGATATTCCGCAGTACGTCCATCCTGGAAGATCGACGCGGTATCTTTAGCCAGCGATGAGCTTAAGATACGTAATGACGGTACATCCTGGCGCAGGGTGCCTTTTTCGATCAGTTGAACATCGTTCAAACGCAGCTGGTTACGCACTGCCCGGCTGAGTAGACCATTCGGATCCCCTGAGTCGAAAATCATCGTTTTCATCTCAGCGGGCACCGCCGTGGTATTGCGCAGGTGCCAGCCACACCCCGCGGTGACCAGCACCGCCAGAGATAAGAGTATTGTTGCCAGTTGTCGCACGTTTCCTCCCGCGCTTAGCCAACGACCAGATTCAGCAGTTTACCCGGTACGTAGATCACTTTACGTACGGTAACGCCCTCAAGATATTTCGCCACCAGATGTTCCTGGCCAGCACGCTCACGAACCTGTTCTTCGGTTGCATCAACGGCGACGGTAATTTTACCGCGTACTTTACCGTTGACCTGTACCACCACCAGCGTGGTGTTTTCCACCATGGCGGATTCATCAGCAACCGGCCACGGCGCGTTGTCGATATCGCCTTCGCCTTTCAGCTCCTGCCACAGGGTGAAGCTGACATGCGGGGTGAACGGGTTCAACATGCGCACGACGGCCAACAGTGCTTCACGCATTAAGGCACGATCCTGCTCGCCTTCCTGCGGTGCTTTCGCCAGCTTGTTCATCAGTTCCATAATAGCCGCAATTGCGGTATTGAAGGTCTGACGACGACCAATATCATCGGTCACTTTTGCAATCGTTTTATGAACATCACGACGCAGCGCCTGCTGATCTTCAGTCAGGGCAGCAACGTTCAGTGCTGGTGCGTCGCCCTGAGCGGTGTGTTCGTAAACCAGTTTCCAGACGCGTTTCAGGAAGCGGTTCGCCCCTTCAACACCGGACTCCTGCCACTCCAGGGTCATGTCTGCCGGAGAGGCAAACATCATGAACAGACGCACGGTATCCGCGCCGTAGCGCTCAACCATCACCTGCGGGTCGATGCCGTTGTTTTTGGACTTGGACATCTTGCTCATGCCGGTATACACCAGTTCATGACCTTCGGCGTCTTTCGCCTTCACGATACGGCCTTTCTCGTCGCGCTCAACAATCGCATCAACCGGAGAGACCCAGTTACGTTCGCCGTTCGCACCCACATAGTAGAACGCATCTGCCAGTACCATGCCCTGACACAGCAGCTGTTTCGCTGGCTCGTCAGAGTTCACCATGCCTGCGTCACGCATCAGCTTGTGGAAGAAGCGGAAGTAGAGCAGGTGCATGATGGCATGTTCAATACCACCGATGTAGATGTCTACCGGCAGCCAGTAGTTTGCCGCGTCGGAATCCAGCATCCCTTCCTGATACTGCGGGCAGGTGTAGCGGGCGTAGTACCAGGAAGACTCCATAAAGGTGTCAAAGGTGTCGGTTTCACGCAGCGCAGGCTGACCGTTAACGGTGGTTTTTGCCCACTCAGGATTGGCTTTGATCGGGCTGGTGATGCCATCCATGACCACATCTTCCGGCAGGATAACCGGGAGCTGATCTTCAGGGGTTGGCATTACGGTGCCGTCTTCCAGCGTGACCATCGGGATTGGCGCACCCCAGTAACGCTGACGGGAAACGCCCCAGTCGCGCAGGCGGTAGTTCACTTTACGCTCGCCCACACCCAGCGATGCCAGTTTGTCGGCGATGGCGTTGAAACCCTCTTCGAAGCTCAGGCCGCTGAACTCACCAGAGTTAAACAGCGTGCCTTTTTCCGTCAGTGCTTGCTCAGACAGGTCAGGTTCAGAGCCGTCAGCCGCCAGAATAACGGCTTTGATCGGCAGGTTGTATTTGGTGGCAAATTCATAGTCGCGCTGGTCGTGACCCGGAACAGCCATCACGGCACCGGTACCGTATTCCATCAGCACGAAGTTTGCTGCCCAGACCGGAATCGCTTCGCCAGTCAGTGGGTGCTTCGCATAGAAGCCCGTGGCAACGCCTTTCTTCTCCATGGTCGCCATGTCGGCTTCTGCCACTTTCGTGTTGCGGCATTCGTCGATAAAGGTAGCCAGCTCTGGGTTATTTTCGGCAGCTTTCTGCGCCAGCGGGTGACCTGCGGCCACGGCCAGATAGGTCGCGCCCATGAAGGTATCAGGACGGGTGGTGTAGACGGTCAGAGTCTGATCGTAGTTCTCAACGTTGAAGGTGATCTCCACGCCTTCAGAACGGCCGATCCAGTTGCGCTGCATGGTCTTAACGGTATCCGGCCAGTGGTCCAGCGTGTCCAGATCGTTCAGCAGTTCGTCAGCGTAAGCGGTGATTTTGATAAACCACTGTGGGATCTCTTTACGCTCAACTTTGGTGTCGCAGCGCCAGCAGCAGCCGTCGATAACCTGTTCGTTCGCGAGAACGGTCTGGTCGTTCGGGCACCAGTTAACGGCAGACGTCTTCTTATAGACCAGGCCTTTTTTGTACAGCTCGGTGAAGAACTTCTGTTCCCAGCGATAGTATTCCGGGGTACAGGTCGCCAGCTCGCGGCTCCAGTCATAGCCAAAGCCCAGCATTTTGAGCTGGTTTTTCATGTACGCGATGTTGTCGTACGTCCACGGCGCTGGCGCCGTATTGTTTTTGACCGCCGCGCCTTCTGCAGGCAGACCGAATGCATCCCAGCCGATTGGCTGCAGCACGTTTTTGCCCAGCATACGCTGGTAGCGTGCAATCACATCACCGATGGTGTAGTTACGCACGTGGCCCATGTGTAGTCGACCAGAAGGATAGGGAAGCATCGACAGGCAGTAATACTTCTCTTTGCTCTCGTCTTCGGTTACTTCAAAGGTACGCTTCTCGTCCCAGTGTTGCTGGACTTTTGATTCTATCTCTTCCGGGCGGTATTGCTCTTGCATGGCAGCCAGTGGTCCTGTTTTCAATACAGCTACAAATGTAGCCAATGGATGTGGTATTTCAGATCCGCATAGCATAGCCCAAACGTCCGCGTCAAAACAGCCTTTCGCACAAATGCGCTTTGCAGGAATTTACCGGGTCTGTGGTTCACCTGACAAAGCGGCGATGAAATAAGGTCTATTATTAGAAATAGTTACTTACCCGGGAGGCAAAATGATGAACAAGGTTGCTCAATTTTACCGCGAACTGGTGGCAACACTGACGGAACGGCTGCGTAACGGCGAGCGTGATATCGACGCGCTGGTGGAACAGGCGCGTGCGCGCGTGACGCAAACGGGTGAGTTAACGCGAACCGAAGTGGAAGAGGTGACGCGCGCCGTGCGTCGTGACCTCGAAGAGTTCGCGCGCAGTTACCAGGAGAGCCAGGACGAGGTGACCGACAGCGTATTTATGCGGGTGATCAAGGAGAGCCTCTGGCAGGAGCTGGCGGATATTACCGATAAAACACAGCTGGAGTGGCGTGAAGTCTTTCAGGATCTGAATCATCACGGCGTGTATCACAGCGGCGAAGTGGTGGGGCTGGGAAATCTGGTCTGTGAGAAATGCCATCACCATATTGCCGTTTATACACCGGAGGTGCTGTCACTCTGTCCGAAGTGCGGGCACGATCAGTTCCAGCGTCGGCCGTTTGAGCCCTAGGTAAAAGCAAAACGGCAACCACGTTGCCGTTTTTAGTGTTTGCTCCCTCTCCCCGTGGGAGAGGGTTGGGGTGAGGGCATCAGGCCGCACTATAGTAAGCCAGCCTCTCCGCCAGCAAATCCACAAACGCCTGCCGATCGATATCCACCATTAGCGTGGTATTCGGTTTATTGCCCGTCAGCGAATAGTAATCCACCACCGTCATCCCCTGGGTGTATTTCCCCTGGGTCTCCACACCAACCCAGCGCTCTACCGTGGTAAATATCTCAGGCTTCAGCAGCCAGGCAATGGTGCACGGGTCATGCAGCGGCGCGCCGTGGAATCCCCATTTCTCGGCTTTGTGATATTCCATAAAGAAGTCGAGCAACTCGGCCACGGTCGTGGCAACCGGGTTGCCAATCGCACGAAAACGCTCGATGTCATTCGCCATAATCTGCGCCCGGTGGGTAACATCCAGCCCGGCCATCACAATCGGCAAGCCCGACTGGAAGACGATCTCCGCCGCTTCCGGGTCGACAAAGATGTTGAACTCCGCCGCAGGCGTCCAGTTACCCAGCCCCATGGCTCCGCCCATAATCACGATACGGGCAATTTTGCTGTGCAGTTCAGGATGGCTGTTCAGCAGCAGCGCAACGTTGGTTTGCGGGCCCGTTGCTACCAGCGTGACGGGTTCGGCACTCTCGCGTAGTACCTTTGCCATCAGCTCCACGGCGGTACAGGATTGCGGGGCGAAACCCGGTTCCGGCAGCGCCGGGCCGTCCAGGCCGCTTTCTCCGTGTACGTTGTCGGCAATGATCAATTCACGCATCAGCGGTTTGACCGCGCCACCGGCCACAGGAATATCGGTGCGCTTTAGCAAGGTCAGCATACGCAGGACGTTGCGCAGGGTTTTATCCGGCGTCTGGTTGCCGGCAGATGAGGTGACAGCTTTGACTTCAAGTTCAGGGGAGGCAAGTGCAAGGACGAGGGCAATCGCGTCATCATGACCCGGATCGCAATCGAGAATAATAGGCTGTGCCATAGCGTTCTCCATACGTAGCGTTATTTTGTGACAAGGTTAACGCTGCAATGTGACGCCGACGAGAAGCAGAGCGTGAAAGCGTGAGACAGTGCGCAATCCGCAGATTGCGCACTGAGAAGATTAATGCAGGATTTTGGCCAGGAAGTCTTTAGCGCGTTCGGATTTCGGGTTGGCGAAGAACTCTTCTTTCGGCGAGTCTTCAACGATCTTGCCTTCATCCATAAAGATCACGCGGTTTGCCACTTTGCGGGCGAAGCCCATTTCGTGGGTCACCACCATCATGGTCATCCCTTCGTGGGCCAGTTCAACCATGACGTCCAGCACTTCGTTGATCATTTCGGGATCGAGTGCGGAGGTCGGTTCGTCGAACAGCATTGCCACCGGATCCATACACAGTGCGCGAGCAATCGCCACACGCTGCTGTTGGCCGCCGGAAAGCTGTGCCGGGAACTTATCGGCGTGCGCAGAAAGCCCCACGCGATCCAGAAGCTTCAGCCCTTTCTCACGCGCCGCTTTTTTGTCACGCTTAAGCACTTTCACCTGCGCCAGCGTCAGGTTCTCGATGATGGAGAGGTGAGGGAACAGTTCAAAATGCTGGAACACCATCCCCACGTGGGAGCGAAGCTGGGCAAGGTTGGTTTTCTTGTCGTTCACTTTGGTGCCGTTAACAACAATTTCACCCTGCTGCACAGGCTCCAGACCATTAACCGTTTTGATCAGCGTCGATTTACCGGAACCGGACGGCCCGCACACTACCACCACATCACCTTTTTTGACTTCGGTGGAGCAGTCGGTCAGCACCTGAAAGTGCCCATACCATTTAGAAACATTTTTCAGGGAAATCATTATACCGTCCTTTTCTTCAGCCAACTGACCAACAGCGACGCGCTTAAACTAATCACAAAATAGACCGCACCTGCGAAGAGCACCATCTCAACCTGCGTACCATCGCGCTCACCGATGGTGGACGCAGTACGGAAGAAGTCTGCCAGGCTCAGGACATATACCAGAGAGGTATCCTGGAACAGCACGATGCCCTGGGTCAGCAGGAGGGGAACCATGGCGCGAAACGCCTGCGGCAGAATAATGAGTTGCATGGACTGCCAGTGGGTCATCCCCAGCGCCAGCGCCGCGCTGGACTGCCCGCGTGAGATACTCTGTATGCCCGCACGGATGATCTCGGAATAGTAAGCGGCCTCAAACATGGAGAACGCAACCATCGCGGAAATCAGGCGGATATCGGTTTTCGGTGACAGTCCCAGAACGTTTTGCAGGAATCCGGGAACAATAAGGTAAAACCACAGCAGCACCATTACCAGCGGAATAGAACGGAAAACGTTAACGTAGGCAGTGGCAAACCAGGCGAGCGGTTTAAAGCTCGACAGGCGCATTACCGCCAGCAGGGTGCCCCAGACGATACCGACGATGATGGCGATCGCCGTGATTTTTAAGGTGATCACCAGGCCATCCAGCAGGTACGGCATGGAAGGAACAATGGAACTCCAGTCAAATTCGTACATTATTTGCCCCCCAGATTGCCCGGCAGGCGAATTTTGCGTTCAACCAGGTTCATCACCAGCATGATGAAAGCGTTAATCAGAACATACGCGAGCGTAATTGCCGTGAAGGATTCCCACGCGTGGGCGGAATAATCCAGCAGTTTACCCGCCTGTGCCGCCATATCGACCAGACCGATCGTGGAGGCGATGGCCGAGTTTTTGACCAGGTTCATCATCTCTGAGGTCATCGGTGGAACAATGACGCGGTAGGCGTTAGGCAGCAGGACGTAGCGGTAGGTTTGCGGTAGCGTTAACCCCATCGCCAGACCCGCGTTCTTTTGTCCACGCGGCAGCGACTGAATAGCGGCGCGTACCTGCTCGCACACGCGTGCGGCGGTAAACAGCCCCAGACACATCATCGAGGAGACAAAGAACTGTACGTTAGGATCCAGTTCCGACTTGAACCACATGCCAATATTTTCCGGCAGCAGTTCAGGAACGACCAGATACCAGGTAAAGAACTGCACGATCAGCGGAACGTTACGGAACAGTTCCACATACAGCGTGCCGATAGAAGAGAGAAAACGGTTAGGGACGGTGCGCAGAATACCGAACAGTGAACCGACAAGGAACGCAATAATCCACGCCGTTATCGATAACGCAACGGTAACCTGAAAGCCGCTCCACAGCCAGCCAAGATAGGTTGTGTTGCCGAACGGGGCTTGTTGCAGAAATATGCCCCAGTTCCAGTCTATTGACATAATAAACTCCAGAAAAAAAAGGGTAGCAGCGCTACCCTCGAAGATTGGTGAGAAGCTCATTTTTCGCGCTGAGTGGGGAACGACCACTCAACGTATAGTCTGTCCATGCTTCCCGACAATCGAGAGGGCAGGAGATCCTGCCCCTGTAGTTCTAATTAGTTAAGAGCCTTGTCATTTGGTGATTTGAACAGTGCTTTCATGTCGTCAGACAGTTCAAAGTTCATGTTGAGATTTTTGGGTGGAATTGGGTTCTTGAACCATTTGTCGAACCATTTTTCCGCTTCACCGGAGGTTTGCACCTGGGCGATGGTGTCATCGATCAGCTTCTTAAACTGCGGATCGTCTTTACGCAGCATACAGCCGTAGGCTTCTTTCGACTGGGCGGTACCAACGATATCCCAGTTGTCCGGTTTCTTCGCTTTTGCACGTTCGCCAGCCAGCAGAGCATCATCCATCATAAACGCGACGGCACGGCCACTTTCCAGCGTACGGAAGGAGTCACCATGGTCTTTCGCGCTGATGATGCGCATATCCATTTTCTTCTCGTCGTTCAGCTTGTGCAGCAGCACTTCTGAGGTTGTCCCGGAGGTCACAACAACGGCTTTGCCTTTCAGGTCAGCAAAATCTTTGATGTCGCCGCCTTTTTTGGTCAGCAGACGGGTCCCCACCACAAAGATGGTGTCGGAGAAGGCGGCCTGTTTCTGACGCTCAAGGTTGTTGGTGGTTGAGCCACACTCAAAATCGAAGGTGCCGTTTTGCAGCAGTGGGATACGGTTCTGCGAGGTGATTGGAATCAGTTTTACCTGCAGGTCGGGTTTGTTCAGCTTTTTCTTCACGGCCTCAACGATGGCGTTAGAGTAGTCCTGTGAATAGCCCACGACTTTTTGCGTGTTGTCGTAGTAAGAGAACGGGACAGAAGATTCACGGTGGCCGACCACGATCACGCCGTTTTTGGCAATCTTGTCGAGAGTGCTGCCGGCTGCCGGCGCATCTTCAGCGTGTACAACGCCTGCGGACATCCCCATTACCAGCATTGCTGTGGCCAGTTTACGTAATTGCATACCCAACTCCTTTCTTATCAGCGTCAGTGACGCATTGATACCCATTGTGATGTTGTTATATCTCGCGCTATGCGAGTGCAGTGTTATGCAAGCTTGTTAACATTTAGTCTGGCTTAATGTAAAGATTTTGCTGCGTTATTGTTTATTTTTGCGAAGCGCGCCGCACCATTCCGAGGCAGAAATCTCTCGTTGCACCGTTTCGGTGCTACCGGTGAACTATGCTGGTGCGACAAGGTTGCACACGAAGCCAAACTGCGTTTACCTGAATAAACAAAGCAATAGGCGTGCCAGAATTGAAATTTGGGAGGGAACTGTCGGGTGGCGGCTACGCCTTACCCGACCGACGAAGCGAAATGTAGGCCGGGTAAACGTCAGCGCCACCCGGCAACAGAAGGTAAGATTAGCGACGACGCTGACGAAGGCTCATCAGCACAGCCCCAAAGCCAAACAGGGCGGTCAGGATCCACAGCGGCCAGTTGCCGGTGCGGGCATATGGCGTCAGGCCGCTTGTCGGCGTGACTTTAGCCGTCAACACGTCGCGCGTAAACTGCGGGATCATGGCCTGAATTTCACCCCGCGGTCCAATCACGGCGGTGATGCCATTGTTGGTGCTGCGCAACAGCGGACGCGCCAGCTCCAGTGAACGCATCCGCGCCATCTGGAAGTGCTGCCACGGACCAATCGACTTACCGAACCAGGCATCATTAGAGATGGTCAGCAGGAAGTCCGTATCCGGACGGAAGTTATCGCGCACCTGTTCACCGAGGATGATCTCGTAGCAAATGGCCGCCGTCAGGGCAAAGCCGTGTGCATGCAGCTGCGGCTGCACATACGGCCCCCGACTGAAAGAGGACATTGGCAGGTCAAAGAATGGTGCCAGCGGACGCAGAATCGATTCCAGCGGAACAAACTCGCCAAACGGAACAAGGTGATTCTTGTTATACCGGTCAGTCGAGGTGTAGCTGTACTCGCTGTCTTTGCCGAGCGTAATGATGGTGTTGTAGGTATCGTAGCGGTTCTGCTGATTCAGACGCGCATCCACAATCCCGGTGATCAGCGTACTGTCGCGCGCGCGCAGCAGATCGTTCATCATGTTGAGAAACGGCTGCTGGTTAATTTCCAGATCCGGAATGGCAGATTCAGGCCAGATGATCAGCTGTGATTTACCCATCACCTCTTCAGTGGCGTTGGCGTAAATTTTTAGCGTGTTCAGCAGCTCTTTTTCATCCCACTTCATCGCCTGCGGAATATTTCCCTGCACCATCGATACCTGTGTGGCGCGCTCTGGCATCAGGGTATACCACTGGATATAACGCAGCGGGAAGGGTAGAGCGAAAAGAACCAGCGCCACCACCAGCGGTTTCCAGTTACGCGTGACCAGCGCCAGCACCAGCAGGCCGCTCACCACCATCAGCAGGAAGTTAATGGCTTCAACACCCATTACCGGCGCCAGACCTTTCAGCGGGCCGTCAATCTGGCTGTAGCCAAACTGCAGCCACGGGAAGCCGGTCAGCACCCAGCCGCGCAGAAACTCGGTAATCTGCCAGACCACGGGAGCCGCAATGGCAACGCGCAGCCAGCTGGTTTTAGGCCACAGGCGGGAGAGAATGCCCGCAAACAGACCGGTGTAGAGCGAGAGATAGGCGGCCAGCAGAACCACAAGGAAAACGTTAACCGGCCCCGGCATACCTCCAAACTGGGCGATGCTGACGTAGACCCAGTTGATGCCGGATCCAAACAGCCCCAGCCCCCAGAAGTAGCCAATGGCTGCAGCCTGAACGGGACGACGATTCAGGGTTAACCCCTGTAACCCCATCAGGGAGAGAATGGCTGCAGGCCAGATATCGTAAGGAGAAAAAGCCAGCGTACCGCTGGCTCCAAGTAACAGCGCCAGCAGCAAACGGACGCGCTGGCGTTCAAGCAGTGGGGCAAATGCCATTTACATTAATCTTCCAGTTTTGGCACCGGTGAGTCGTCCGGCGTTCTGACATGAACCTGTATAATACGTCGGCTGTCGGCCATCGCCACTTTGAACTGGTAACCATCGATGTCAACGGTTTCGCCGCGGGCAGGAAGATGACCAAAGGCCTGCATCACCAGCCCACCAATGGTATCCACCTCTTCATCGCTGAAGTGGGTGCCGAAGGCGTCGTTGAAATCCTCAATGGAGGCCAGAGCGCGAACGGTCCACGTATGGCGGCTAAGCTGACGGAAGTCGATATCTTCTTCTTCGTCATACTCGTCTTCGATCTCGCCCACGATCAGCTCAAGAATATCCTCGATCGTGACAAGGCCTGACACGCCGCCAAATTCATCAATTACAATCGCCATGTGGTAACGCTGGGAGCGAAACTCTTTCAGCATCCGATCCACACGTTTACTTTCCGGCACAACCACGGCCTGGCGTAACACTTTTTCCATGCTGAAGGCTTCGGCATCGCTGCGCATAAACGGCAGCAGATCTTTGGCCATCAAAATCCCTTCGATGTGATCTTTGTCTTCGCTGATGACCGGGAAACGGGAGTGAGCGGATTCGATAATCACATCGAGGCATTCATCGAGGCTCTGGTTACGTTTCAGGGTAATCATTTGCGAGCGGGGGATCATGATATCGCGAACGCGCTGGTCGGCGATGTCCATTACCCCTTCGAGCATTTCGCGCGTATCTTCGTCGATAAGATCGTTTTGCCCGGAATCACGAATCAGCTCCAGCAGTTCATCACGGTTTTTGGGCTCACCATGGAAAAGCTGGCTCAGAATGAGGGAGAAAAATCCCTTTTTACTGTTTGTCGTGTCGCTACTGTGTGAATTGTCGTCGCTCATGGCGTTTGTTAAGGGTTCTCTCGTCAGTTCAATGTTTACCGCCGCGCTATTTCCTTACGCGGCGGCATGTTAGTCAGTCGGTTGTCTGACTATTCTTTCTCGGCAATGTACGGATCCTCATAGCCCAGAGCAAGCATTATCTCTGTCTCAAGGGACTCCATCTCTTCCGCTTCGTCATCTTCAATATGATCGTAGCCCAGCAGGTGCAGGCTTCCATGGACGACCATATGCGCCCAGTGGGCCTCGAGCGGCTTTTGCTGCTCTTTGGCTTCCTGTTCCACCACCTGACGGCAGATGATCAGATCGCCGAGCAGCGGCATTTCAATACCCGGTGGGGCTTCGAACGGGAAAGAGAGCACGTTGGTTGGCTTATCTTTCCCGCGGTAGGTCAGGTTAAGCTCATGGCTTTCTGCTTCATCCACCAGGCGAATCGTGACTTCTGACTCTTCCTGAAACTGGGGGATAACAGCATCCAGCCATTTCTGAAACTGCGCCTCTTCTGGCATGCCGGAATTATCTTCACAGGCCAGCTGTAAATCGAGGATCACCTGACTCATTTCTGTTCTTGCTCCTGCGCTTCGCGCTTACGTTCTGCGGCCAGTTCGGCCTTACGCTTCTGATCGGCCTCTTCCCAGGCTTCATAGGCGTTAACGATACGCGCGACCACCGGGTGGCGTACCACGTCTTCACTGTGGAAGAAGTTAAAGCTGATTTCGTCCACCTCAGCCAGCACTTCGATGGCGTGGCGCAGGCCCGATTTGGTGCTGCGCGGCAGGTCAATCTGGGTGACGTCACCGGTGATAACCGCTTTCGAATTGAAGCCGATACGCGTCAGGAACATCTTCATCTGTTCGATGGTGGTGTTCTGGCTCTCATCCAGAATAATGAACGCATCGTTAAGGGTACGGCCACGCATGTAGGCCAGCGGGGCGACTTCAATCACGTTACGCTCAATAAGCTTCTCAACTTTCTCAAAGCCCAGCATTTCGAACAGCGCGTCGAACAGTGGGCGCAGATAAGGATCCACCTTCTGACTCAGGTCCCCCGGCAGGAAGCCGAGTTTTTCACCCGCTTCAACCGCCGGGCGGGTCAGCAGAATACGGCGGATCTCCTGGCGCTCCAGCGCATCAACCGCAGCGGCGACGGCCAGATAGGTTTTACCTGTACCCGCCGGACCTACGCCGAAGGTGATGTCATGGTCGAGAATGTTGGCAATGTACTGCGCCTGGTTCGGTGTACGCGGCTTAATGACGCCACGTTTGGTCTTGATATTGATGGCTTTGCCATAGTCCGGCACGCTTTCTGCGCTCTGCTCAAGCACGCGCGCCTCTTTAATGGCGAGGTGAATTTGTTCCGGTTCGATATCCTGAATTTCGCCACGCATCGGGGCGGTATCAACATACAGGTTACGCAGGATGTCCGCAGCCGCATTGACGCAGATAGGGCGTCCGGTGAGTTTGAAATGATTATCGCGACGATTGATTTCGATACCCAGACGTCGCTCCAGTTGTTTGATGTTGTCATCAAACGGCCCGCACAGGCTCAGCAGGCGAGCGTTGTCTGCGGGCGTTAGGCTAATTTCAAGCGTGTCTATGTTCAAACTGTTCCTCTTTGATTGGTTAACTGGCCCGGCGCCCTCAGGCGTAATAAAACGGTCATTACCGAAATTATTCACGCCATGGAAAAAAGGCGCAAGCGTTGCGGAAGATATTGGGGACGTTGAGAGGAAATACAAGGCCTGCCGGGAAGGCAGGCCTGAAGGATTATGGCTGGTAAACCCGAACGCCAGAATCGTTTTCTTTACGCGTGCGGGAAATGACGGATTCAGGCGATTGCGCAATGCGCAGCCCCATCTCATCTTCGGTGCGCACCAATTTTCCGCGCAGCGAGTTGGTCAGCACTTCCACAATCTCGACGTCCACAAATTTACCGATCATGTCCGGGGTGCCTTCGAAATTCACCACGCGGTTGTTTTCGGTACGGCCTGAGAGTTCCATGATGCTCTTACGGGAGGTGCCTTCCACCAGAATACGCTGAACGGTGCCGAGCATGCGGCGGCTCCAGGCGTTGGCCTGCTGGTTGATACGCTCCTGCAGAATGTACAGACGCTGTTTTTTCTCTTCTTCCGGGACATCGTCAACCATATCGGCCGCCGGTGTGCCAGGGCGCGCAGAGAAGATGAAGCTGTAGCTGACGTCAAAATTCACTTCGCCGATGAGCTTCATGGTGCGCTCGAAGTCGTCAGCGGTTTCACCAGGGAAGCCAACGATAAAGTCGGAACTTATCTGGATATCCGGACGCGCTTCACGCAGCTTACGAATGGTGGATTTGTACTCCAGCACCGTATGCGGACGCCCCATCAGGTTCAGCACGCGGTCAGAGCCGCACTGAATCGGCAAATGCAGGAAGCTCACCAGCTCCGGCGTATCGCGGTAAACGTCGATAATATCGTCGGTGAATTCCATTGGATGGCTGGTGGTAAAGCGAATACGGTCGATACCGTCAATCGCGGCCACCAGGCGCAGCAGTTCAGCAAAGCTGCCGGTGGTGCCGTCGTAGTTCTCACCACGCCAGGCGTTAACGTTCTGCCCCAGCAGGTTCACCTCGCGTACGCCCTGTGCGGCAAGCTGCGCGATTTCAAACAGAATATCGTCTGCCGGGCGGCTCACTTCCTCACCACGGGTATAAGGCACCACGCAATAAGTGCAGTATTTGTTGCAGCCTTCCATGATTGAGACGAACGCGGTCGGGCCATCCGCACGCGGCTCGGGCAGACGGTCAAATTTTTCGATCTCCGGGAAGCTGACATCAACGACCGGACTACGATCGCCGCGCACCTTGTTGATCATTTCCGGCAGGCGGTGCAGGGTCTGGGGGCCAAAGACAATATCCACATAGGGGGCTCTCTGACGAATCAGCTTACCTTCCTGCGACGCGACGCATCCACCCACACCGATGATCAGGTCCGGATTTTTTCGTTTGAGAAGTTTCCAGCGACCTAAAACGTGAAAAACTTTTTCCTGCGCTTTTTCACGAATTGAGCAGGTATTCAGCAGCAGCACATCGGCTTCTTTCGCATTTTCAGTCAGCTGGTATCCGTGGGTGGTATCCAGCAGATCGGCCATCTTGGATGAATCGTATTCGTTCATCTGACAGCCCCAGGTTTTTATATGGAGTTTTTTAGTCATCGACTTGCTCAGCTCAGGATTGCAAGCCGTGTATTGTAATGCTTTGGTGGGGTTGTGACCAGTGTGAAGGTTATGCGTCTCAGGACCGCAAAAATCCGGTAAACTTAAGGGATTCTCCAATAAGGAAAAGTGACCATGACACTCCAACACACCGAAATTGCCGTTGTCGGCGGCGGTATGGTCGGCGGCGCGCTGGCGCTGGGGCTGGCGCAGCAGGGATTTGAGGTAACGGTTATTGAGCAGGCGGCTCCTGCTGAGTTTGACCCGACGGCAAAGCCGGATGTCCGCATTTCCGCCATCAGCGCGGCCTCTGTCGATCTGCTTCGCGGGCTGGGCGTCTGGGAGGCGGTGCTTGATATGCGGGCTCACCCTTACAGTCGCCTTGAAACCTGGGAATGGGAAAATGCCCACGTCGCGTTTGATGCCGCCGAGCTGAAGCTGCCGCATCTGGGCTATATGGTGGAAAACAACGTCCTCCAGCGGGCGCTCTGGCAGGCGCTGGAGGCGCATCCGAAGGTGACGCTGCGTGTTCCTGCGTCGCTGAAGGCGCTGCATTTTCACAATAGCGGCTACACGCTGACTCTCGACAGCGGCGATGAACTGGCCGTGAAGCTGGTCATTGGGGCTGACGGTGCTCACTCGCAGGTCAGACAGATGGCGGGCATCGGTGTTCATGCCTGGCAGTATGAGCAGTCCTGTATGCTGATCACCGTTCAGTGTGAAAATGCGCCGGGAGAGAGTACCTGGCAGCACTTTACCCCGAATGGTCCGCATGCCTTTTTACCGCTGTTCGATAACTGGGCATCGCTGGTGTGGTACGACAAACCGGCGCGCATTCGCCAGCTACAGGGACTTTCAATGGAGCAGTTGCAGCGTGAAATTCTGCAACACTTCCCGGCCCGTCTGGGACATATCACGCCGGTTGCCGCAGGGGCGTTTCCTCTTACACGTCGCCATGCGCTGCAGTATGCCCGTGAAGGGCTGGCGCTGGTGGGCGATGCGGCGCACACCATTCATCCTCTGGCGGGGCAGGGCGTGAACCTCGGGTATCGTGACGTTGACGCTTTACTGGATGTGCTGGGCAATGCACGCGCGCATGCGGAAGCCTGGTCAAGCCATCACGTACTCAAGCGCTACCAGACGCGACGTATGGCGGATAACTTCATCATGCAGTCTGGGATGGATCTGTTCTATGCCGGTTTCAGCAATGATCTGGCCCCGGTGCGTATTCTGCGAAACATTGGATTGATGGCGGCGGAACGCGCTGGCGGCTTGAAGCGTCAGGCGCTTAAATACGCTCTGGGACTCTAATCCTTTTACCCTCTCCCCGTGGGAGAGGGCCAGGGTGAGGGCATCAGGCCGCACAATTCTGTACAAAAACAAAAAAGCCCGCAGAGCGGGCTTGTTTGTTTTAAGTGGCTGGGGTGCAGGGATTCGAACCCCGGAATGCTGGTATCAGAAACCAGAGCCTTACCGCTTGGCGACACCCCAATTGCGTTAAACGTACTGCTTAACGACTTTTAAATTGGCTGGGGTACGAGGATTCGAACCTCGGAATGCCGGAATCAGAATCCGGTGCCTTACCGCTTGGCGATACCCCAACAATTTTTTATTACCGAAACAGATCGATAATCTTAATATGGTGGCTACGACGGGATTCGAACCTGTGACCCCATCATTATGAGTGATGTGCTCTAACCAACTGAGCTACGTAGCCAGTACTGCGTTCTTCGATGGCTGGGGTACCTGGATTCGAACCAGGGAATGCCGGTATCAAAAACCGGTGCCTTACCGCTTGGCGATACCCCAATACCGCGGAGAACCGCATGATCGAAGAAATATGGCTGGGGTACCTGGATTCGAACCAGGGAATGCCGGTATCAAAAACCGGTGCCTTACCGCTTGGCGATACCCCATCCGTGCAACGCTTACCTGGGAATGGTGCGGGAGGCGAGACTTGAACTCGCACACCTTGCGGCGCCAGAACCTAAATCTGGTGCGTCTACCAATTTCGCCACTCCCGCAAAAAAGATGGTGGCTACGACGGGATTCGAACCTGTGACCCCATCATTATGAGTGATGTGCTCTAACCAACTGAGCTACGTAGCCATCTTTTTTTCGCGTTACCTTATCGGCGTTGCGGGGCGCATTATGCGTATAGACCCTTGCAGCGTCAACACCTTTTTCAACGAAAATGGCCGGAATGTGACTGTTTGGTTAGGTTGCGAACAGCGTGACCGAATATTCGGCAATTATTGGTTATTAATCGATTTTAGACGGTGAAATGTAAGGCAAATAAAAACAGGCCCCGCAGGGCCTGATGTTCAAATACGTGTTTATTTATAGGCAGACTGGTGAACGCCTACCGCACGTCCTGATGGATCGTTCATAGCTTTGAAAGATTCATCCCATTCAATGGCTTTCGCTGAAGAGCAGGCCACTGATGGACCGCCTGGCACACACTCAGCAGCACTCGGTACCGGGAACAGCTCTTCGAAGATCTCACGGTACAGATACGCTTCTTTAGAGCCTGGCGTGTTGTACGGGAAGCGGAAGCTTGCTGTTTCCAGTTGTTGGTCTGAAACCTGTTTCGCGGCCACCTCTTTCAGGGTGTCGATCCAGCTGTAGCCAACGCCATCCGAGAACTGCTCTTTCTGACGCCACGCCACGCTCGCCGGCAGGTAGGATTCAAAACATTCACGCAGGATATGTTTTTCCATTTTACCGTTGCCGCACATTTTGTCCTGCGGGTTAATGCGCATGGCCACGTCGAGGAATTTTTTATCCAGGAACGGAACGCGCGCTTCAACACCCCATGCGGACATCGCTTTGTTAGCACGTGCGCAGTCAAACATGTGCAGCGCCTGCAGTTTACGTACGGTCTCTTCATGCAGCTCTTTCGCGTTCGGCGCTTTATGGAAGTACAGGTAACCGCCAAACACTTCATCAGAGCCTTCGCCTGACAACACCATCTTGATGCCCATTGCTTTAATCTTACGGGACATCAGGTACATAGGGGTGGAAGCGCGAATAGTCGTCACATCATAGGTTTCAATGTGATAGATCACGTCGCGGATCGCATCCAGACCTTCCTGCACGGTGAAATGAATTTCATGGTGCACGGTGCCGAGGTGGTTCGCCACGTCCTGCGCGGCTTTCAGATCCGGTGCACCTTCCAGCCCGACGGCAAAGGAGTGCAGCTGCGGCCACCAGGCTTCTGAACGCTCCTGATCTTCCACACGACGCGCCGCAAATTTTTTAGTAATGGCTGAAATAACGGAGGAGTCCAGTCCGCCGGAGAGCAGCACACCGTAAGGCACGTCTGACATCAGGTGGCTTTTAACGGAATCTTCCAGCGCCTGACGCAGCTCGGCTTTGTCAGTCACGTTGTCTTTTACCGCGTCATAGTCAAACCAGTCGCGCTGGTAGTACTGACGGATTTCGCCATCTTTGCTCCACAGGTAACTACCTGCCGGGAACTCTTTAATGGTGCGGCATACCGGCACCAGCGCTTTCATTTCAGACGCAACATAGAAGTTGCCGTGTTCATCATGGCCCATATACAGCGGAATGATACCAATGTGGTCGCGGCCGATCAGATAAGCGTCTTTTTCGCTGTCGTACAGGGCGAATGCAAACATACCCTGCAGGTCGTCCAGGAACTCAGGGCCTTTCTCCTGATACAGCGCCAGAATGACTTCACAGTCAGAGCCGGTCTGGAAGGCGTAACGATCGCCATATTCGGCACGCAGCGCCTGATGGTTATAAATTTCACCGTTTACAGCCAGCGCGTGTGTTTTTTTCTCGTTATACAGCGGCTGTGCACCGGCGTTGACGTCTACAATCGACAGACGTTCGTGAGCCAGAATTGCTTTGTCACTGGCGTAAATACCGGACCAGTCCGGGCCGCGATGGCGCATCAGGCGGGACAGCTCGAGTGCTTTTTTACGCAGTTCGCCCGCGTCAGTTTTAATATCCAGTACGCCAAAAATTGAACACATAACCTTCTCCGTTAACCCTGTTGCTTTGTAATGTTGCTTGCTTATGAAAATGCCGCAAAGGAGAAGAGCGCGCAAGGGTTTTACCGGGTTAAACGAAAATAGTGCAATGGTGATTGCGGAATGTTGAAAAAAGAGTATGTCATGAACAGTTTTATTGATGATTATTCAATGAATTGGCGTTTTTGTTAGATGTGATTTTATTGGACGGGGCTATAAATGAAAAACCACGCCCTGAGGCGTGGTTGGGAATCAGATAATGTCAATCTCGTCGACGGAGGGGTAGATCCAGCTCGGCCGGAACGGCATCGAATCAATGTCATCAAGTTGAGAGACACCGGAGAGCACCAGAATGGTCTCCAGACCCGCCTGGAAACCGGCCAGAATATCGGTGCGCAGGTTATCACCGACAATCACCGTCTCTTCAGAGTGGGCCTGCATCGTGTTCAGCGCGGCACGAATGATCCACGGGCTCGGTTTACCGACCACAAACGGCTTACGACCGGAGATTTTTTCGATACCGGCGCACAGTGCGCCGCAGGCCGGATAGAAACCACGGCCGTGCGTATCCGGGTTGGTGGCGATAAAGCGCGCGCCGCTGGCGACAAAGTAGGCGGCCTTATGCATCATCTCCCAGTTAAACGAGCGCGTTTCGCCGACGATCACAAAGTCCGGGTTCACATCGGTAATGGTAAAGCCTGCTTTATATAGCTCGTGGATCAGCGCACCTTCACCGACCACGTAGGCTTTTTTCCCTTCCTGACGCTTCAAAAAATCTGCCGTCGCCATTGCGGAGGTATAAAACACGCTGTCCGGTACGTTAATGCCCGCAGTGGCAAAACGGTTCGCCAGATCCTGACCGGTTTGGGAAGGGTAGTTCGTGAGAAGAACCAGCGGCATTCCTTTGTCGATGATGCGGTGTAGAAACTCCGCAGCACCTGGCACGGCGACGTTGTCGTGCATCAGCACGCCGTCAATATCACAAATTACATTCTTAATGGTCATGAACAATCCGACATCAAAAAAAGAAGGCGTTACTATAAGTCCCGATTAGCTTTCCAGCAAATGCTGCAACAGGATCCCGTTGAGCATGGCGCGTTTGACCAGCGCAAACGCGCCAATCGCAGAGCGGTGATCCAGCGTCGAACGCACGACCGGTAAATTCTGACGAAACGCTTTCAACGCCTGGGTGTTAATGCAGCCTTCAATCGCGGGCAGTAACACTTTTTCCGCCTCGACGATTTCACCTGCAATCACCACTTTTTGTGGATTAAAAAGGTTGATGGCAATGGCAATGGTTTTGCCGAGGTGGCGCCCGACCTGTTCGATCACTTCGCAGGCCAGCGCATCGCCTTTATTGGCGGCTTTGCAGATGGCGCCGATTTTACAATCATCCAGCGTCACGCGGCTCTGGTAGCCTTGTTCCAGCAGATGACGGACGCGATGCTCAATGGCCGCGTTGGCGGCAACCGTTTCAAGACAGCCAAAATTACCGCAGTGGCAGCGCTCGCCAAGCGGTTCCACCTGGATATGACCAATCTCGCCCACATTGCCGTTACGGCCAATAAAGATACGTCCGTTGGAGATAATGCCCGCCCCGGTACCGCGGTGAACACGCACCAGAATAGAGTCTTCACAGTCCTGACTCGCACCAAAGTAGTGCTCGGCCAGCGCCAGCGAGCGGATGTCGTGACCCACAAAGCAGGTCACTTTAAAGCGCTTTTCCAGCGCCTCCACCAGCGCCCAGTTCTCGACCGGGATATGTGGCATATAACGAATGACACCGCTTTCCGGATCAACCAGCCCGGGCAGGATCACCGAAATGGCGATGAGCTCGCGGATCTTGCGCTGACAGATTTCGATAAAGTGCGCGATGGTATTGAGCAGCGCGTGCTCCAGTGTCTCCTGGGTGCGCTCCGGAAGAGGGTAGTGCTCTTCGGCAATGGCTTTACTGCTCAGATCGTAAAGCGTCAGGGTGGTGTCATGGCGACCAAGACGAACGCCAATGGCCTGAAAATTGCGGGTTTCGGTGATGATGGAAATTGCGCGGCGGCCCCCGGTGGAGGCCTGCTGATCGACTTCTTTGATCAGGCCGCGCTCAATAAGCTGACGTGTAATTTTTGTCACGCTGGCGGGAGCAAGCTGGCTTTGTTCGGCTATCTGAATACGTGAGATTGGCCCGTGTTGGTCAATCAGGCGATATACCGCCGCGCTGTTAAGCTGTTTAACGAGATCGACATTACCGATTTGAGCTTGTCCGCCTGGTGTCATACTTTTACTTACTCAGTGACGACCTCGTTACCATTAACGATGGTCTTAATAATTTTATAATCGTGTGTGAATGCCGTCAGGTTTGCAACCATGCCTGGTGCAATTCCGCCAAGCTGTTTATCCACGCCGATGGCACGCGCAGGATAAAGGGTTGCCATGCGCAGCACTTCTTCAAGCGCAATGCCGCAATGCTCGACCAGGTTACGCACGCCTTCAATCATGGTCAGGGAGGAGCCGCTCAACGTACCGTTTTCATCCACACACAGTCCGTTGCGGTAGTATATTGTTTTACCGGCAAAAATGAACTGCTCAATATTTGCACCTGCCGGTGCGGTGGCATCCGTCACCAGGCAAAGCTTGTCACCTTTCAGCCGCTTGGCGTTGCGAATGTTGGTGTAATCGACGTGTAAACCGTCCGCGATGATGCCGCAGTAAACGTCTGGCTCATCCAGAATCGCCCCAACCAGCCCCGGTTCACGACCCGTGATATACGGCATGGCGTTATACAGGTGTGTCGCAAAGGTAATACCCGCACGGAAACCGGCTTTTGCCTCTTTCAGCGTGGCGTTTGAATGTCCCGCTGACACGACAATCCCGGCGGCGGCCAGTTTGCTGATCACGTCAGTACCGGTCATTTCAGGTGCCAGCGTCACTTTGGTGATCACATCCGCATTGGCACACATATAGTCGACCAGTTCGGCATCAGGTTTACGCACGTAATCCGGATTATGCGTCCCTTTCTTCACCATATTCAGCCATGGCCCTTCAAGGTGCAGACCCAGAGCCTGATTTGGGTGTTTCGCCAGGTATTCACGCATAACGCGGATACCCTGTTTCATCAGCTCATCGCTGCTGGTGATGAGGGTTGGCAGATAGCTGGTGCAGCCCGATTTCTCGTTCGCTTTCTGCATGATTTCCAGCGTTTCGACGGTGACGGCGTCTGCGGTGTCGTTAAACTGCACACCGCCGCAGCCGTTCAGCTGTACGTCGATAAAACCGGGGGAGATTACTGCTCCATTGAGTGAGCGCTGTTCAATCTCCGGCGGCAGCTCTGCCAGCGGACAAACACGTTCAATCAGGCCATTGGCGATAACAATCGCATGGTCATCCAGAATTTCATGGCCGGTATAAATCCGACCGTGGGTTAAAGCGTACATAACGACCCCCGGTTAAAAAAAGCGGCCGCCTCTTCATGAAGAGGCGGTTATTCAATTACAGACCTTTGATGTTCTCAGCTTCTAACTCGTTGAAGTATTTCAGCGTCTTCACCTTCAGTTCCATCGTGGACGGTTCGTCACAGATGATGACGGATTTTGGATGCAGCTGCAGGCAGCTGATGGTCCACATGTGGTTTACGTTGCCTTCAACGGCAGCCTGGAGCGCCTGCGCTTTCACGCTGCCCAGGACCAGAATCATCACTTCTTCGGCATCCAGCAGCGTGCCGACACCGACGGTCAGGGCATATTTAGGAACCTGGTTCACATCGCCATCAAAGAAGCGGGAGTTTGCCACGCGCGTGTCATGGGTCAGCGTTTTAATACGGGTACGGGACGCCAGTGACGACGCGGGTTCGTTAAACGCGATATGACCATCGTTACCCACACCGCCCATAAACAGGTGGATTTTACCGTAAGAACGGATTTTTTCTTCATACTGACGGCATTCTGCGTCAATATCAGGCGCGTTTCCATTCAGCAGATTAATGTTTTCAGCTGGAATATCAACGTGATCAAAGAAATTACGGTGCATGAAGCTATGGTAGCTTTCCGGGTGATCCTTCGGTAAGCCGACATATTCATCCATGTTGAAGGTGACAACGTGTTTGAAGCTAACCTGGCCTGCTTTGTGCATCTCTACCAGTGCTTTATATGCGGTCAGCGGTGTGCCGCCGGTAGGGAGGCCAAGTACGAAAGGACGATCGGCGGTTGGTTTGAAGGCGTTAATACGGTTAACGATATGGCGAGCGGCCCATTTACCGACTTGTTCAGCAGTTGCCAGGGGAATCAGTCTCATTGTTCACCTCAAGAGTTTAAGTAGAAGAGTGGGCGGATGGGTATCGGGACCTGATACTTAAGCGTAACCTGGAACCTTTCAGGCCGGATCAATCCGTCTTGATTTTTCGAATGATAAAATAAGTTTTCGATGTTAGCCAGTGAAAGGGAGGGTTATAAACGATATTTGGTGACAAAAATCACAAAAAGTACGCTTTTAATTTGTGATACGAATTAATTTTTCACACACTCACAATGCCAGTGAATCATCAACTGTATTTCTAGTTCGTGACACAATAAAAAACATAGTTAATGCACGAGCCTTAACAAGGGTCTCGTAGGGGGAATAGGATGAATATTTTAGGTTTTTTCCAGCGCCTCGGTAGGGCATTGCAGCTCCCTATCGCCGTGCTACCGGTTGCAGCACTGCTGTTGCGATTCGGGCAACCCGATCTTCTTAACGTGCCGTTTATCGCGCAAGCGGGTGGTGCGATATTTGACAACCTGGCGCTGATTTTCGCCATCGGCGTGGCGTCCAGCTGGTCTAAAGACAGCGCGGGTGCCGCGGCGCTGGCAGGGGCAGTCGGTTATTTCATCCTGACCAAAGCGATGGTAACCATCAACCCTGAAATCAACATGGGTGTTCTGGCGGGTATTATTACCGGTCTGGTCGGCGGTGCAGTGTACAACCGTTGGGCGGGTATCAAACTGCCAGATTTCCTGAGCTTCTTTGGCGGAAAACGCTTTGTTCCGATTGCGACCGGCTTTTTCTGTCTGATTCTGGCCGCTATCTTTGGTTATGTCTGGCCGCCGGTACAGCATGCCATTCATGCAGGCGGTGAGTGGATCGTGTCTGCGGGCGCAATGGGTGCAGGTATCTTCGGTTTCATCAACCGTCTGCTGATCCCAACCGGCCTGCATCAGGTTCTGAACACCATCGCATGGTTCCAGATTGGTGAGTTTACCAACGCGGCAGGTACCGTATTCCACGGTGATATCAACCGCTTCTACGCGGGTGACGGCACCGCGGGCATGTTCATGTCTGGTTTCTTCCCAATCATGATGTTTGGTCTGCCGGGCGCTGCGCTGGCAATGTATCTGGCCGCGCCAAAAGCGCGTCGCCCAATGGTTGGCGGCATGCTGCTCTCTGTTGCGGTAACGGCGTTTCTGACCGGTGTTACTGAGCCACTGGAATTCCTGTTCATGTTCCTGGCTCCGCTGCTGTACCTCATGCACGCGGTGCTTACCGGTATCAGCCTGTTTGTGGCCACTCTGCTGGGCATTCACGCGGGCTTCTCCTTCTCTGCCGGTGCGATCGACTACGTGTTGATGTACAACCTGCCGGCAGCCAGCAAAAACGTCTGGATGCTGGTTGTGATGGGCCTGGTGTTCTTCGTTGTCTACTTCCTCCTGTTCAGCGCGGTTATTCGTATGTTTAACCTCAAAACGCCGGGTCGCGAAGATACTAAAGATGACGTCGTAACCAGTGAAGCAAACAGCAATACCGAAGAAGGGTTGACCCAGCTGGCAACCAGCTATATCGCCGCGGTAGGCGGTACCGACAACCTGAAAGCCATTGATGCTTGTATTACCCGTCTGCGTCTGACCGTTGGCGACTCTGCGCGCGTAAGCGATGCCATGTGCAAACGCCTGGGCGCGTCTGGTGTGGTGAAACTGAACAAACAAACCATCCAGGTTATTGTGGGTGCGAAAGCCGAATCTATCGGCGATGAAATGAAAAAAGTGGTTGCCCGTGGACCGGTCGCTGCTGCCTCAACGGATAGCGCGCCTGTTGCTGATGCTCCGGTTGCTAAACCGCAGGCTGTACCAAACGCCGCTACTATCGCCGCGCTGGTTTCACCGGTTACGGGTGAGGTGGTCGCGCTTGAGCAGGTACCTGACGAAGCGTTTGCCAGCAAAGCGGTCGGTGACGGTGTTGCGGTGAAACCAACGGAGAAAACCGTTGTGTCTCCTGCGGCGGGCACCATCGTGAAAATCTTCAACACCAACCACGCGTTCTGCCTCGAAACCGAAAAAGGCGCGGAGATCGTGGTTCATATGGGTATTGATACCGTTGCGCTGAACGGCCAGGGCTTTACTCGCCTGGTGGAAGAGGGCGCAGAAGTGGTTGCAGGTCAGCCGATTCTGGAAATGGATCTGGACTTCCTGAACGCCAATGCCCGTTCGATGATAAGCCCGGTGGTATGCAGCAACATCGACGACTTCAGCGGCCTGGTGCTTCAGGCGAAAGGTCAGGTGGTTGCGGGGCAAACGCCACTGTATGAGATTAAAGGCAAGTAATCGCTCCTGAGTAGAGTCATGCCTTAAGCGGCGGGGGAGATCCTCCGCCGCTTTTTTTTGCAGCAAATGCCCCCATTATTTTCTTCCGGGACGTTTTAAGGGTTGTCACTACGTCCGGCTTATAAGATCATATGCCGTTATACGTTGTTTACGCTTTGAGGAATCCACGATGAGTGAGGCAGAAGCCCGCCCGAGTAACTTTATTCGTCAGATCATCGATGAAGATCTGGCCAGTGGTAAGCACACCACAGTGCATACGCGTTTCCCGCCGGAGCCTAATGGCTACCTGCACATTGGTCACGCCAAATCGATCTGCCTGAACTTTGGTATCGCACAGGATTACCAGGGGCAGTGCAACCTGCGTTTCGATGACACCAACCCAGTAAAAGAAGACATCGAATACGTTGAGTCCATTAAGAACGACGTGCAATGGCTGGGCTTCAACTGGTCTGGCGATATCTGCTACTCCTCTGACTATTTCGATCAGCTGTATGCCTATGCCGTTGAGCTGATCAATAAAGGTCTGGCCTACGTTGACGAGCTCTCTGCGGATGAAATCCGTGAATACCGCGGCACGCTGACGGCACCGGGTAAAAACAGCCCGTTCCGCGATCGCAGCGTGGAAGAGAACCTGGCGCTGTTTGAAAAAATGCGTGCTGGTGGCTTCGAGGAAGGTAAAGCGTGCCTGCGTGCCAAAATCGATATGGCATCACCGTTTATCGTGATGCGCGACCCGGTGCTGTACCGCATTAAATTCGCTGAACATCACCAGACCGGTAACAAGTGGTGCATCTACCCGATGTACGACTTCACCCACTGCATCAGCGATGCGCTGGAAGGCATCACCCACTCGCTGTGTACGCTGGAATTCCAGGACAACCGTCGTCTGTACGACTGGGTGCTGGATAACATCACGATTCCGGTGCATCCGCGTCAGTACGAGTTCTCTCGTCTGAATCTGGAATACACCGTGATGTCCAAGCGTAAGCTGAACCTGCTGGTGACCGATAAGCACGTTGAAGGCTGGGACGACCCACGTATGCCGACCATCTCTGGTCTGCGCCGTCGCGGCTATACCGCGGCGTCAATCCGTGAGTTCTGCAAACGCATTGGCGTGACCAAGCAGGATAACACCATTGAGATGGCGTCTCTGGAATCCTGCATTCGTGAAGATCTGAACGAAAACGCGCCGCGCGCGATGGCCGTTATCGACCCGGTAAAACTGGTTATCGAAAACTATCCGCAGGGTGCGAGCGAAATGGTCTCGATGCCTAACCATCCGAACAAACCGGAGATGGGCAGTCGTGACGTACCGTTCAGTGGTGAAATCTGGATCGATCGTGCTGACTTCCGCGAAGAAGCGAACAAACAGTACAAGCGACTGGTGCTCGGTAAAGAGGTGCGTCTGCGTAACGCCTATGTGATCAAGGCTGAGCGCGTAGAAAAAGATGCGGAAGGCAACATCACCACGATCTTCTGCACATACGATGCCGAGACCCTGAGCAAAGATCCGGCGGACGGTCGTAAGGTGAAAGGCGTGATCCACTGGGTCAGTGCATCACACGCGCTGCCGGTAGAGATTCGTCTGTACGATCGTCTGTTCAGCGTGCCTAACCCAGGCGCAGCAGAAGACTTCCTGGCGACCATTAACCCGGAATCGCTGGTCATCAAACAGGGTTACGCTGAGCCATCCCTGAAAGCGGCTGAGGCGGGTAAAGCGTTCCAGTTTGAACGTGAAGGTTACTTCTGCCTGGACAGCCGTCACAGCACCGCTGAAAAACCGGTATTTAACCGTACGGTCGGTCTGCGTGATACCTGGACGAAAATCGGCGAATAATAACGCCGCGCTGGTCAATGAGAAACAAACGCCGCGTAATGCGGCGTTTTTTTATAGAGTGATCATGCCTTTAAAGCAGTAGCCAAATAGCGTTTATAAAAATAACAGGTCAATGTGGTGCTACTTATTTTTTTTAAAAAAAAGTTTATCCCCTTTCAAAAGTCTGACACACCGTAAAAAGAATATGATTTAACGCGTTACTTATTGAAAATCGGCCTTTTCCCCCGCCAGTTCTGGCATCCCGTTAAATGTTACAAAGCACTACCAATTATGTGCTCTTCGTCATAATCCTGAGTATTAGCCACCGAAAAGCATTGATAATTCGCGTCACGAAAAATAACCTAAAGACGGTAGTTATTCGAGGGTATTTCCGACTACCCCTGACCATCAGGTCTTTTATATTTTTCGCCGTTTTAGGCGTTTTAATTCGTCAAAGAGGAATAATCTATGCGTACGTTCAGTGGCAAACGTAGTGCGCTGGCGCTGGCTATTGCCGGTGTGACAGCAATGTCAGGCCTGGTGGTGACGCCAGACGCTAAAGCAGCAGGTTTCATCGATGATTCAACCCTCACGGGCGGTATTTATTACTGGCAGCGTGAACGTGACCGTAAAGATGTCACGGAAGATAAATATAAAACGAACCTTTCTCACTCTACCTGGAACGCCAACCTGGATTTCCAGTCTGGTTACGCTGCCGATATGTTCGGCCTGGATATTGCCGCCTTTACGGCAATTGAAATGGCGGAAAATGGTGACAGCGGCCACCCGAACGAAATAGCCTTCTCCTCCAGTAATAAAGCGTATAAAGAAGACTGGTCTGGAGATAAAAGCGGTATCAGCCTGTATAAAGCTGCCGCGAAATTTAAATACGGCCCGGTATGGGCGCGCGGTGGTTATATTCAGCCAACCGGTCAAACCCTGTTAGCACCGCACTGGAGCTTTATGCCAGGTACCTATCAGGGGGCAGAAGCGGGCGCCAATTTTGATTACGGTGACGCAGGTGCGTTGAGCTTCTCGTATATGTGGACCAACGAGTATAAAGCGCCGTGGCATATCGAAATGGACAAGTTCTACCAGAACGATAAAAAGACCAAAGTGGATTATCTTCACTCGCTGGGCGCGAAGTACGACTTTAAAAATGATTTAGTGCTTGAAGCGGCATTTGGTCAGGCGGAAGGTTATATCGATCAGTATTTTGCTAAGGCCAGTTATAAATTTGACATCGCGGGTAGCCCGCTGAGTACCAGCTACCAGTTCTACGGTACGCGAGATAAAGTCAGTGATGGTGGCGTGAATGATATTTATGACGGCACGGCGTGGTTGCAGGCGCTGACCTTCGGCTACAAAGTCGGTCAGGTAGATTTGCGTCTTGAAGGAACGTGGGTAAAAGCGGAAGGGCAGCAGGGCTACTTCCTGCAGCGTATGACCCCAACCTATGCCTCTTCAAACGGTCGTCTGGATATCTGGTGGGATAACCGTTCCGACTTCAACGCCGATGGCGAAAAAGCAGTCTTCTTCGGCGCAATGTATGATCTGAAAAACTGGAACCTGCCAGGCTGGGCGGTGGGGGCATCTTACGCCTACGCATGGGATGCGAAGCCTGCTGATATGGCAACGCCAGACGCATACTACGATCCAAACTATCGTCTCAAAGAATCCGCTTACAGCCTGGATGCGATCTACACCCTGCAGGATGGTCGCGCCAAAGGTACTATGTTCAAACTGCACTTTACACAATACGACAACCACTCCGATATCCCGAGCTACGCGGGCGGTTACGGCAACATCTTCCAGGATGAACGCGACGTGAAATTCATGGTTATCGCACCGTTCACCATCTTCTGATGACTCGTCCGGCGGGGTAATTCCCGCCGGACCGGAGACTACATATGAAAAAGATTGTAATCGTCGCGTTGCTGGCATCGGGACTGGTGGCTTGTGCGCAGAATCAGGCCCCGAAAGAGGACTCCCGTCTGAAAGAAGCCTACAGCGCGTGTATCAATACGGCGGAAGGTTCGCCGGAGAAGATCGAAGCCTGTCAGAGCGTGCTGAATGTGCTGAAAAAAGAGAAAGCGCATGAACAGTTCGCAACCCAGGAGAATATTCGCGTAATGGATTATCAGGCCTGTATCCAGGCGCGTAAAACCGGTAACGATCAGGAAGTCGCGAAGCGTTGCGATCAGATCTGGAAAGAGATTCGCAGCAACAACAGCCATTAACCCGCTGTTATCATGCCCGGTAGCGCTGCGCTGCCGGGCTTTTTTTTGCCAGACCGCAGGCAAAAAAAAGCCAACCTTGCGGCTGGCTCAGAGTATGAAACGTGTTTATTTCGCGTCGTGCGCGTGATCGTCTTCGCGGCAATCGCCTTCAGCGCAGTGACCATACAGGTACAGGCTGTGGTTCGTCAGGCGGATACCGTGACGTGCGGCGATTTCACGCTGGCGGGATTCAATGGAATCATCGCTGAATTCAATGACCTTGCCGCAATCCAGGCAGATCAGGTGATCGTGGTGATGCTGTTGAGTCAGTTCGAATACAGATTTACCGCCTTCGAAATTATGACGGGTGACAATGCCCGCGTCATCAAACTGGTTCAGCACACGATAGACGGTTGCCAGCCCAATCTCTTCGCCCATGTCGATAAGACGCTTATAAAGGTCTTCCGCACTGACATGGTGATTGTCTGGACCCTGAAGCACTTCAAGGATTTTTAACCGAGGAAGCGTAACTTTCAGGCCAGCCTTCTTTAATGCGGTATTGTTGTCAGTCATGCGGAATCTGTCCTGTTGCTAAACGATTCACTTCTGTAGGAAGTGACAGAAATTGCACCCGGGATAATGCGTCTCATTATAGAACTGCCATGGCTAAATGAAAACTGCAAGTCTCAGGTAAAGTATGCTTATAAAAACGTGGTATCACCAACAAACTTGCATTGTGAAAGCCACGTTTTATCAGGGGGTCATTGTACAGGTCTGGGCGAAAAAGTTAAAAGATTGTAGCAATTAATTTAATCGGTTTGACCTGGTTTATGGGCGCAACCACCGTTGCGCCGCAAGAATCATCAGGCGTTGAGAATATCGTCCAGGTGCAGCTCTTCACGGATCTGCTTAACCCATTTTTCAACGCGCTCGGCGGTCAGTTCTGGCTGACGATCTTCGTCAATCGCCAGACCCACGAAGTGATCGTCGTCTGCCAGACCTTTAGACGCTTCGAAGTGGTAACCAGCGGTAGGCCAGTGACCTACAATAACGGCACCGTTTGGCTCAATAATGTCGCGGATGGTGCCCAGCGCATCACAGAAGTACTCTGCATAGTCTTCCTGGTCGCCGCAGCCAAACAGGGCAACCAGCTTGCCGTTGAAATCCACCTCTTCCAGCGTTGGGAAGAAATCATCCCAGTCACACTGGGCTTCACCGTAATACCAGGTCGGAATACCCAGCAGCAGGATGTCATAGCCTTCGAGATCTTCTTTGCTGCTCTTGGCGATGTCGTGCACATCGGCAACGTCTTTACCGAGCTGTTTCTGAATGTTTTTTGCGATATTTTCGGTATTGCCGGTATCACTGCCGAAGAAAATGCCGATAATTGCCATGAGTAAAATAACCTCTTGATACTTAATGGTATGGTGGCGCAATTTGTCCACGGATAAAGGCAATAATAGCAGAACAGGCAACCCTGCGGAAACAGCTATCGCGCAGGACTGCACTCTGTGCTACATGAAAAGGGTAATAAAGGGATTTTTCGGACTTATGCCTTACTGCGCATGGTCTCGAGTTGGGTGAGTAACATCTCTTCGATCAGCTCGCTGCGGCTGATATTACGCGCGTCAGCCAGTTCGTTTAGCGCATCGACAGCGTCGGCGTTGAGCTTCAGTTCGACACGCTTAAGCCCACGATTTTTATCGCGTTTAAGCTGGTTGCGTTTATTAATACGCAGCTGTTCGTCGCGCGAAAGCGGATTCGTTTTTGGTCGTCCCGGTCGACGCTCATTCGCGAACAGATCTAGTGTCGTACGGTCCGTTTGTTCTTTGGCCATGATTCTGAGACTTCGGGGGAAACACGCCGCCCTGCTAATGCCTGGGCGATAAGCGCGCCATCATACATCACCAAAAACGGCACGCCAACGACTGGAAGCCCGCAGCCTTCCAGTCGCTCTCTTTTTAATCAATTTGCCGTATCAGTCAGATAGCGGCGAATGGCGCGTAAGACGGCGTCTGGTTTTTCCGCATGAACCCAATGTCCGGCGCCAGCTATGACATGAGCGCGTGCCTGCGGGAATTGCGCCAGCAGGGTATCGCGACAGGCGTCGGTAACGTAGGGCGAATTGCCGCCACGAATGAAGAGGGTAGGGTGCGGCCATGCCGGAACGGTTTCCCAACCAACGATGTTATCGTACTGCTCCCACAGCACCGGCACGTTGAACCGCCACTGGCCGTCAACGAACGATTTCAGCAGAAACTGGATAACCCCTTCTTCATCCAGATGCTCACGCATAACGACGGCTGCCTGTTGGCGCGTCGAGACGCCAGCGTTGGTCACCGCGTTGATGGCGGCGAAAATCTCATCATGGCGACGGACGTTGTAATCCACCGGGGCGACATCTATGACCACCAGGCCACTTATTCTGTCTGGTGCCAGAGCCGTCAGGGCCATGACCGCTTTGCCGCCCATTGAATGCCCGATCAACGTCACTTTCTCGAGAGTGTTGGCATCCAGCGTATCCAGCAGATCCTGCGCCATGGCCGCATAGGTCATCTCTTCTGAACGCCCGGAAAGGCCATGATTTCGCATATCCACTTGCAAAATATCGTGATCGGTAACCAGATCGCGTGCCAGCACGCCCAGGTTATCCAGGCTGCCAAACAGCCCGTGAACCAGTACGATGGGAGGATTCGTGTTCGGCGATTGTGCAGATTGCGCTCGGGTATTCAATTTCATGGCAAAGTTCTTTTTTTAGGTGTGACAGGTTAGGGTATTATGTTGACCATTCTGCCGCCCGGCTGCAAGGTTCCAGTTTAATCTGACTTTTGCCGCCAACCTGGTTTGACGCTATCCGCTGTTGGGATTTGACTTTATAATCTCAACGACTTGTATTCAGATAAGATATCGCACTGGATTAAGATGAAAACAATCGAAGTTGATGACGAACTCTATCAGTTTATTGCCAGCCAAACGCGGCATATCGGGGAGAGCGCGTCCGACATTTTACGGCGTATGCTTAAAATTTCCGCCGCCTCACCGTCTGCTACCCCAGCCACTAAAGATGTCGTGTCTCAGCCGAGTGTTGTTGCACAAGCAAAACCTGCCGTCGTGCAGGTGAAAGACAAAGTACGTGCGATGCGCGAGCTGCTGCTGTCTGATGAATATGCAGAGCAGAAAAAAGCGGTCAACCGCTTCATGCTGGTGCTGTCTACACTTTATTCACTGGATAACAAGGCGTTTGCTGAAGCGACTGAGTCGCTGCACGGTCGCACGCGCGTCTATTTCGCGGGCGACGAGCAGACGCTGCTGCAAAATGGCAACCAGACCAAACCTAAACATGTCCCTGGCACACCGTACTGGGTCATCACCAATACCAATACGGGCCGCAAGTGCAGCATGGTTGAACACATCATGCAGTCCATGCAGTTCCCGGCGGAATTGATTGAAAAGGTTTGCGGTACAATTTAACCCTTGCATCAGAAGGACCCGGTAATGGCAAATCACAGCCGTGCAGGCCAACCTGCACAACAAAGCGATTTGATTAACGTCGCTCAGCTGACCGCGCAGTATTATGTGCTGAAACCGGTCGTGGGCAACGCAGAACACGCAGTGAAGTTTGGGACATCAGGCCATCGCGGTAGCGCGGCACGCCATAGCTTTAACGAACCGCACATTCTGGCCATTGCTCAGGCCATCGCGGAAGAGCGCGCCAAAAATGGTGTTACCGGTCCGTGCTACGTGGGGAAAGATACTCACGCCCTGTCTGAACCGGCATTCATTTCCGTGCTGGAAGTTCTGGCGGCGAACGGCGTTGATGTAATTGTGCAGGAAAATAACGGTTTCACCCCAACGCCTGCCGTTTCTAACGCTATCCTTGTGCACAACAAAAAAGGTGGCCCACAGGCTGACGGTATCGTTATCACGCCTTCTCACAACCCGCCGGAAGACGGTGGTATCAAATACAACCCACCTAACGGTGGCCCGGCAGATACCAACGTCACCAAAGTGATGGAAGACCGCGCCAACGCCTTAATGGCCGATGGTCTGAAAGGCGTTAAGCGTATTTCTCTGGATGCGGCCATGGCGTCCGGCCACGTGAAAGAGCAGGATCTGGTGCAGCCATTCGTGGAAGGGCTGGCGGATATCGTCGATATGGCGGCTATCCAGAAAGCCGGCCTGAAGCTGGGTGTGGATCCGCTGGGCGGCTCCGGTATTGAATACTGGAAACGCATTGCAGAGCATTACAAGCTGGATCTGACCATCGTTAACGATCACGTCGATCAGACCTTCCGCTTTATGCACCTTGATAAAGACGGTGCGATCCGTATGGACTGCTCCTCTGAGTGCGCGATGGCAGGCCTGCTGGCACTGCGTGACAAATTCGATCTGGCCTTCGCCAACGACCCGGATTATGACCGCCACGGTATCGTTACCCCGGCCGGGCTGATGAACCCAAACCACTACCTGGCTGTGGCAATCAACTACCTGTTCCAGCACCGCCCGCAGTGGGGCAAAGAGGTGGCTGTGGGTAAAACGCTGGTCTCTTCAGCCATGATCGACCGCGTGGTTGACGCGCTGGGTCGCAAGCTGGTGGAAGTGCCGGTTGGTTTTAAATGGTTTGTTGATGGTCTGCATAACGGCAGCTTCGGCTTTGGTGGTGAAGAGAGCGCGGGGGCATCCTTCCTGCGTTTCGATGGCACACCATGGTCAACCGACAAAGACGGTATCATCATGTGTCTGCTGGCGGCGGAGATCACCGCGGTCACCGGCAAGAACCCGCAGGAACACTACGACGAGCTGGCGGCGCGCTTTGGTGCTCCGAGCTACAACCGTATCCAGGCAAGCGCGACCTCCGCACAGAAAGCAGCCCTGTCTAAACTCTCTCCGGAGATGGTCAGTGCCAGCACGCTGGCCGGTGATCCCATCACGGCCCGTCTGACGGCAGCGCCGGGTAACGGTGCCTCTATCGGTGGTCTGAAAGTGATGACCGAAAATGGCTGGTTCGCCGCGCGTCCATCCGGTACGGAAGATGCGTACAAAATCTATTGTGAAAGCTTCCTCGGCGCTGAGCATCGCCAGCAGATTGAGAAAGAAGCGGTAGAGATTGTCAGCGAAGTGCTGAAAAACGCGTAAGTGGTGTTCGGTGCGGGCTGATGCCCTCACCCCGGCCCTCTCCAACAGGGAGAGGGTGAAAACACTAAAAACGGCAACCCCTGGGTTGCCGTTTTGCTTTTACCTAACTATGTTTATTCTTCAATTCAAACCGCGGTGAGACCAGCCCGTACAGCGTCCAGCCCATAAAGGTCACCATCGCACCATAAAGCATCGCCTCCTGGCCGGATGAGTAGAGCGCATAGAAGCTGTAAATCGCCCCAATCAGCGCCACAATATTGGCCGCCCGTGCTTTGCGGGGATCAACTTTCGCCACCTTCTGAATGATCACCAGCGCCGCCATCGACAGAATATATGGAATGATATTCGTCACCACCGCCAGGTTGACCAGCACGTTGAACTGGCTGTTCAGCGACGGGCTAATGGTCATCAGCGACAATCCGCTCTGGAAGATGACAATGGCCAGCATGCCCTGCACCGGCGCATCGGCTTTGGTCACCCGGGAGAAGATTTTCGGGAAGTAACCTTCGTCAGCCGAAGATTTAAACACCTGCGCGATGGTGAACTGCCAGCCGAGGAGTGAACCGCAACAGGACATGACCATCAGCCCCATGATCACTTTCCCGACTTCCGGGGTGAACATCTGCGCGAAGGCCAGCCCAAACGGCGCCGTGGAGTTAGCCAAATCCATGTTCGGTACGATACCGGCAATAACGTTAGTGGAGACGATATAGATCACCGCCGCGCCCAGCGTTCCGCCAAGAACGGCAATCGGGACGTTCTTTTCCGGGTTCTCTACCACTTCCGCGTTTGCGCAGGCGGATTCCAGACCGAGGAAGGCCCACAGCGTCATGGCGATAGAGGACCCCACAGCGGAAAAGAACGGCACATGGTGCGGGTTCCAGGAGTTCGCGTACAGGGTCGGACTGAACCAGAACCAGCCGATGATGCACAGCCCGACAACCGGGATAATCACGCCCCAGACGGTGATGCTACTCAGCTGGCCGGTGATGCGCGCGCCGCCAAAGTTGGCCACGGTGCAGATCCACAATACGCCGATGGTGGCCAAACCAATTTGCACCGGGCTGAGCGTGGCACCAAACAGCTCCGTACCGTAACCCACGGCGGAGATGGCAATCGCCACGTTGGCGATCAGCAGCGACACGCCATAGGTGTAGTTAGCCATAAAGTTGCCAGATTTGCCGAAGGCGTATTCGGCGTAGCCGCCCATCCCGCCTGACTTACGGCTGAACATTCCGCATTTGGCAAATGCCCATGCCAGCGCCATGGAGCCGACCGCGGTTACCAGCCAGGAGATAATCGAAATGGTACCCACCTCGGCAAGTTTGGTGGGCAGCATAATAATCCCTGACCCCATCATGTTAACCATGGTGAGGATGGTCAGTTGCACCACGCCCATCTTGTTGGACTTACTCATAATTTTTCTCCTTTCAGCAGCGCGGGCTGAGCGGCGGGTTGTTTGATGACGTTACAGCGAACCTGTTTGCGTCCGTCACACTCCTCGACGTACACACCCTGTAGTTCCGGTGCGAAGCCCGGTAAAAGGTTGATACCCTCTTCCAGCGCGGCAAAGTAGCGCAGGACGGAGCCTCCCCAGACTTCACCCGGAACCACGCACAGCACGCCTGGTGGGTAAGGCAGGGCGCCTTCGGCGGCAATGCGGCCTTCCGCATCACGCAGCGAGACCAGTTCAACCTCACCACGCAGATACGCATAGTTTGCGTCCTGCGGGTTCATCATCACGCGAGGGAAGTGAGACTTGCGGAACATCTCTTTTTGCAGCTGTTTCACGTTATGGCGGGCGTACAGTTCATGCATCTCCTGGCATATCTGGCGCAGGGTATAACCGGCGTAGCGTTCCGGGTATTGCTTACAGATAGACGGAAGCACCTCTTTTAATGGCGCATCGGTCTGAAGCAGTTTTTCGAAACGCACCAACTGTGCCACCAGCTGCTGCAGCTTGCCCATATCTTCCGCAGGGGTCAGCAGGAACAGGATCGAGTTGAGATCGCATTTCTCCGGCACGATGCTGTTTTCACGCAGGAAGTTAGCCAGGATGGTGGCGGGCACGCCGAAATCCTCATACTCGCCGGTACGGGCGTTGATGCCCGGCGTGGTCAACAGCAGTTTGCACGGGTCGATAAAGTATTGATGCTCGGCATACCCTTCAAAAGCGTGCCAGTTTTCACCCGGCACAAAGTGGAAGAAGCGCAGGTCGGTGGCAATTTCAGCCGTGTCCCAGCTTTCCCACGGACGGCCATCTACCAGCTCCGGCACGAACGGGCGAATAAACTGGCAGTTCTCCAGGATCAGCTTGCGTGCTTCAATGCCGGTAACCACGCAGTCCATCCACATATTGCGGCCACTCTGCCCCTCGTGCATGCGGGCGTTGATATCCAGTGCGGCAAACAGGGGGTAGAACGGGCTGGTGGAGGCGTGCATCATAAAGGCGTTATTCAGGCGCTTGTGCGGGACATAGCGCGGTTGGCCTTTAATATGGCGGTCTTTCTTGTGAATTTGCGAGGTCTGCGAAAAACCCGCCTGCTGTTTATGGACCGACTGCGTAACCAGAATCCCCGGATCGTTTTCGTTCAGCTCCAGCAGCAGCGGAGAGCAGTCGGCCATCATCGGAATAAATTGCTCGTAGCCCACCCAGGCAGAATCGAACAGGATGTAGTCGCACAGGTGACCAATTTTATCGACGACCTGGCGGGCGTTATAAATGGTGCCATCGTAGGTGCCCAGCTGGATCACCGCCAGACGGAACGGACGTTCGTCACGCGCACGACCCGGCGCCACTTCCGATACCAGCTCGCGCAGGTAGCTCTCCTCAAAGCAGTGGGCATCAATGCCACCAATAAAGCCGTACGGGTTGCGCGCAGTTTCCAGATAGACCGGCATGGCACCCGCCTGAAGCAGGGCTCCGTGGTGGTTGGATTTATGGTTATTACGATCGAACAGCACCAGGTCGCCGGGGGTGAGCAGGGCGTTTAGCACCACTTTGTTGGATGATGAGGTACCGTTCAGCACAAAGTAGGTTTTATCCGCATTAAACACTTTCGCCGCGTGTTGCTGGGCAATGCACGGCGCGCCTTCATGAATCAGCAGATCCCCCATGGCCACGTCGGCGTTGCACAGATCGGAGCGGAAAAGCGTTTCGCCGAAGAAATCGACAAATTGATTACCGGCAGGATGACGGCGGAAAAATTGCCCACCCTGATGCCCCGGACAATCAAATGCGCTGTTGCCCTGATTCACGTAGTCGACCAGTGCGCGGAAAAACGGGGGGCGTAGCTGGGTTTCGTACTTCTGCGCGGCCGCTTCCAGTTGACGTCCGTAAAAGTCGTTACTGGTCTCTGAACACTCAAACACACCGTGGATGCGCGATAAATATTCAGCCGGAATGAACTCTTCTTTATGTGTCGCAATAAATACGGGAATACCAAACCCGGTAGCTTCTATTTCTTCCAGAGTGCCACTGGAAATATCGCTCACGGCCAGAACAATGGCGGCGACGTCAATATAATCAGAGGTGCTGACATCTACCAGTTCACGGTGAGTGGTAAAGCAATCAGGGCATGCACGGCTGGCTGCAATTTTTAAACTTTTCATCTTTCTCTCTTTATTTAAGGCAATATACGTCCCTCGATTTCTCGCTAGAAAGAAATCGATAATGTCCGGAAAAAAAGCAAAGTGTGGCCGCTGATAAAAAATCAGTAAGTTGCTTTTTAATGAATGATATTCAGTCCGCCCGGCTGCGGATAAGTCTGAATTAAATTGAATGAACGCACGCCTTCACAGGCAACGGCCTGTAAAATAGAGTTTTTTCAGGTTAACCTGCAAGCGGGTGCGCCAGAAGTCGAAGGACTACCGGGCATTAAAGAGATGGAAGTCAAAGCAGTTTCGGTGGGCAAACATCATGATATGTGTTGTCCGCCTTATATGGGGCATCAAGCGATTATTGTTTTCCATGTTTCATTTTCCTTTCAGTAATTGAAAGCATGGTCATTTTATCCAGGAAAAAGCGATTAACTGTGAATCAGATCACCCTTAACCGATCAAATTAGAAATAATTATTCGTTTTAGATGAATATCGCAGATCAAAACACTGGTTTGTTGATGATGCGTTAACGGATTGTGTTGTTTGTGTTTTGGATGAGCAAAAATAAGCCAAAATTATCGCTTATGGCTTATTTAAACGGAATTATGTGGGTGGGTTTGTTTTTATTGGAAATAAAATTGAATAGTTATTCAAAGCATAAACCGATAACCGATACCGGTTTCAGTTAATAAATGGCGAGGACGTGCGGGGTCGGTTTCAAGTTTCTGGCGCAGGTGGCCCATATATATGCGTAAATAGTGACTATGTTCCACGGCGTTGGGTCCCCACACCTGAGCCAGCAGCTGACGTTGGGTCAGCACCTTACCGTGGTTGTTGAGCAAAACCGCAAGCAGGCGGAACTCTATCGGCGTGAGATGGATCTCCTCTTCACCGCGCACAATACGTCGCGAAGCGAGATCAACGTGCACATCACCGAAAGTATACGTTGGGTCGGCAGGCGTGGCGGCACCGTGGCGACGCAGCGCCACACGAAGGCGAGCCTGTAACTCACCAATCCCAAAAGGTTTAATAAGATAGTCGTCCGCCCCGGCATCCAGCGCGGCGATTTTATCTGACTCTTCGGTGCGTGCGGAGAGCACCAGAATGGGCATCTGGCTCCACTGGCGCACCTCGCGAATAAAATCGATACCGTCGCCATCCGGCAAACCGAGATCGAGGATCACCAGGTCCGGCTTGCGGGTAGCGGCTTCAATCAACCCGCGCTGGAGCGTACCGGCATCATGAACGCGCAGACCGTCACCTTCCAGCGCAGCGCGCAGAAACCGGCTAATGGCGAGTTCATCTTCTACAATCAGGACGTTGATCACAAATCCTCTGGTAATTCATCAAGTTCTGGCGGGGTGTCCAGAGGAAGTGTAACACAAAAACGTGCACCTCCTTCCGGGCGGTTCTCCGCCGAAATGGTGCCGCCATGGACGTCAATAATGGCCTGGCAGATCGCCAGACCCAGCCCAACCCCCGGAATGGCAGACTCTTTATTGCCCCGTGAGAATTTTTCGAATATCGCTTTTTCCTGCCCGGAAGGAATACCGGGTCCGGTGTCCCAGACATCGAGCCGCAGGGTGTGATCTTCCACCGAAGCATTCACCCCAATTTGCGCGTGTGCTCCGGCATATTTACCCGCATTTTCCAGCAGATTAATTAACACCCGCTCAAACAGCGGGCCATCAACGTGAATTAATGTCAGGGGATCGGGCATGTTCAGGGCGATATGCCGTCCGCCGAGACCGGGCTCCAGCATTTTCAGCGCGCTTCCTACCACTTCCTCAAGCGTGAGCCACTCTTTTTTGAGGTTGAACCCACCAGACTGTATCCGCGCCATATCGAGCAGGTTATTCACCAGCCGCGTGGTGTTCAGCACGTGCTGGCGGATCTCGCTGGCCTGCAGGGCGTGTTTTGAACCTTCCGCCGCCAGATCCAGGGTCAGAATTTCCGACTGGCCAAACAGCACGGTGAGAGGCGTGCGAAGATCGTGTGAGAGCGCTGCCAGCAGCGAGTTGCGAATGCTTTCGCGCTCGCTTGCCAGCCGGGCCTGTTCTTCGCTGGCCGTCAGCGCCAGCCGCTCCAGGGCGCTGGCAACCAGCAACGTAAAGGTCTCGAGCAGCCTCTGCTGCTCGGGGATCATCAGCTGGCGCAGATTAGAAGGCTCGACGATGACCAGCCCCTGATTTTTATCCGCACTGCGCAGCGGCAGGATCTGATACGGCACGCCGGGGAGGGTGTCTGTCCCTGCGCCTGCCGGTAACCCTTTATCGAAGCTCCAGCGTGCAATGGCCTCATCCCACGGCGTCATGCCCGTGGCCGACGTCAGCGGGCGCAGCTTACCGTGCTCATCCGGGAGTAAAATCAGGTTGCTGGCGTTAAATGTCGAGCGGATAAACTGCTCGCTGGTCTGGACGATATCCAGCGGCGTGCGGCCTACAGCCAGCGATTTAGACATCTCGTATAAATGTCGGGTGCGCTGTTCGCGATAGCGGGCGATACGCGCCTGATAGCGAACGCCTGCCGTCAGATTCCCGATCACCAGCCCGACGGTGAGCATGACGGCAAACGTGAGGACGTACTGTACATCCGAGACGGCAAGCGTTCCGCGCGGGTCGATAAAGAAGAGATCGAAGCTGATGACGTTAATCACCGTTGCCAGGACTGACGGCCATCGCCCGTAAAAGAGCGCCACCACCACCACGCCGAGCAGGTAGATCATCACCAGGTTGGCGGCATCAAACGCAATCAGCCACTGGCTGGCAATAAAGGTAATCAGGGCGCAAAGCACGACGGCGATAAGGCAACCGCGAAGCTGGATGCGCCATTTATCGGTGAACGTGCGGCTGTCTGGCGCGCGGTTGGGTAACGGCGTGGGTTTGTCGTCCAGCGCCACGACCACCAGATCCAGGTCGGGCGCACGCCGGGCCAGCTTGTCGGCAAACGATTCGCGGCTAAACCAGCGCCGGTGCTGGCGACGACCAATGACAATTTTGCCCAGGTTGTGCTCACGTGCGTAGCGCAGAATAGCCTTATCTTCCTGCGGATCGGAGAGGGTCGCGGTTTCCGCCCCCAGCTCCTGGGCCAGGCGCAGCGAACTCAGGATCGCGCGACGCTGGTTTTCTGGCAGGGCGTGAAGCTGCGGCGTTTCGACATACACCGCATGCCAGACGCTGCCAAATTTCGCAGCCAGCCGGGCGGCGGTACGAACAAGCTTCTCATTGCCGCTACCGTGACCAATGCACAGCAGGATGGCATCCCGCGTATGCCAGACGCGTTCCTGTCCTTGCAGGTCGCGCCAGGCACGCATCTGGTCATCCACGCGATCGGCGGTGCGGCGCAGGGCCAGTTCGCGCAGGGCGATCAGGTTGCCTTTACGAAAGAAGTGTTCGATGGCGCGTTCGGCCTGGCCTGCAATATAGACTTTCCCTTCATGCAGGCGCTGGCGCAGATCGTCTGGCGGCAGATCCACCAGCACCACTTCATCAGCGGAGTCAAAGAACGGATCCGGCACCGTTTCGCGCACCTGAATGCCGGTCACGCCGCTGACCACGTCGTTCAGGCTTTCAAGATGCTGAACATTCACCGTGGTGAAGACGTCAATCCCGGCTTCAAGTAGCTCTTCTACGTCCTGCCAGCGTTTGGGGTGACGCGAGCCTGGCGCATTGCTGTGCGCCAGTTCGTCCATCAGAATAAGGGCGGGGCGGCGGGCGAGGGCGGCGTCGAGATCAAACTCCGTCACCAGCCTGCCACGATGGCTGATACGGCGAGGAGGCTGCGTGGCCAGCCCCTTTAACAACGCCGCGGTCTCTTTACGGCCGTGGGTTTCCACCACGCCGATCAGAATATCGAGCCCCTGAGCCCGAAGCCGCTGAGCTTCTGTCAGCATGGCGAAGGTTTTCCCGACGCCCGCGCAGGCACCGAAGAAAATTTTCAGCTTGCCGCGATGGGCTTCAGCTGTCTGTTCCAGCAGCCTGTCAGGATCCGGGCGCAAGGGCTCGTCGGTCATTTAGTTATTCCTTAGCGCGTCCAGCGCCAGATTCAGCTCAACAATATTCACTACCGGCATGCCAATGAAACTGACCAGCGGCTTTTGCGTGTGCGTTGCCACCAGCTGACTGACCTGCTCGACGCTCAGATGACGGGCAGCGGAGACGCGCGGTATCTGCCAGGCCACCGCTTCAGGCGTCAGGCTGTAGTCCAGCCCACTGGCGGAGGCAGTCACCAGTTCCACTGGAATCTCCCGGCTGGCCTGCGGGTTGGCACTGCGCAGGACCGCCACACGCTCAGCGATGGCTTTGTCCAGTTCAGGATTACTGCCCGCCAGGTTGCTCCCGCCGGATGCCATCGGATTATACGGGCTATCGGCGGTAGCGGAAGGGCGTCCCTGAAAGTACCGGGCATCCGTAAAGTTTTGACCAATCAGGCGGGAGCCGCGGTTTTCACCCTGCTGTATGATCAGCGAGCCATTGGCCTGATCCTTGAACCACCACTGGCCCAGCGCGGTGGTCAGCAGCGGGTAAAGCCCACCGGTAATGAGAGACAGCAGAATAAACAGAAGTATAGCGGGACGTAACATCGTCATTTGATTCACCTTTTAAACCAGCCCGAACAGCGTTAACAGCAGGTCGATAGCTTTAATCCCGATAAAGGGCACCAGCAGCCCGCCCAGCCCGTAAATCCACAGGTTACGGCGCAGCATGGCAGCAGCCGTCAGCGGTTTATAGCTCACCCCTTTCAGCGCCAGCGGGATCAGGAAGACAATAATCAGGGCGTTGAAAATCACCGCGCTGAGAATGGCCGAAGACGGGGAGTGCAGATGCATCACGTTCAGCGCGTTTAGCTGCGGATAGGTGGCCGCGAACGCTGCGGGAATAATGGCGAAATACTTCGCCACGTCATTGGCGATACTGAACGTGGTCAATGACCCGCGCGTCATCAGCATCTGTTTACCGATATGCACCACTTCAATCAGCTTGGTCGGGTTAGAGTCAAGGTCGACCATGTTGCCCGCCTCTTTTGCTGCCTGGGTACCGGAGTTCATCGCCACCGCCACGTCGGCCTGTGCGAGGGCAGGGGCGTCGTTGGTGCCGTCACCGGTCATCGCGACCAGACAACCTTCCGCCTGGTACTGACGGATCAACGCCAGTTTGGCTTCCGGTGTGGCTTCCGAGAGGAAATCATCCACGCCCGCCTCTGCGGCAATCGCGGCGGCAGTCAACCGGTTATCCCCGGTGATCATCACCGTTTTGATCCCCATTTTACGCAACTGGGCGAAACGCTCTTTAATGCCGCCTTTGACGATGTCCTTCAGCGCAATCACCCCCAGCACATTCGCCCCTTCGGCTACGACCAGCGGTGTGGCCCCCTGGCGGGCAACGCTCTCAACCAGATTGTCCACTTCCGGTGGAAAATGGCCGTTGTTGGCTTCAATGTGGCGACGAATGGCATCAACGGAACCTTTACGGATCATGCGCTCCTGAATGTTGATACCGCTCATTCGGGTTTGTGCCGTGAAGGGGACAAAAGTGGCGTGCAGGCTCTGCACATCACGCTGGCGCAGATTAAAGCGCTGTTTCGCCAGAATAACGATGCTGCGGCCTTCCGGCGTTTCATCGGCAAGAGACGAGAGCTGGGCGGCATCGGCCAGCGTTTTTTCATCCACGCCCGGGGCAGGTAAAAACTCGGAGGCCTGGCGGTTGCCGAGGGTGATGGTCCCGGTTTTATCCAGCAGCAGCACATCCACGTCACCGGCGGCCTCTACGGCGCGTCCGCTGGTGGCGATAACGTTCGCGCCCAGCATGCGGCTCATACCCGCCACGCCAATAGCGGAGAGCAGGCCGCCGATGGTGGTTGGGATCAGGCAGACCAGCAGCGCCACCAGCACGGTGATGCTGACCGCGGTGCCCGCATAGCTGGAGAAGGGCCACAGCGTGGCGGTAGCCAACAGGAAGACGATGGTCAGCGCCACCAGCAGAATGGTGAGGGCAATTTCGTTGGGTGTTTTACGACGCTGCGCGCCTTCTACCATGGCGATCATCCGGTCGAGGAAGGTTTCACCCGGGTTGACGCTGCACTGGATCACCAGCCAGTCGGAGAGAATACGCGTCCCGCCCGTGACCGAGGCGAAGTCACCGCCAGATTCACGAATGACCGGCGCGGATTCCCCGGTAATGGCGCTCTCGTCTACCGAGGCGCCCCCTTCAATGACTTCGCCATCACAGGGGATGATGTCACCGGCTTCCACCAGCACCACATCGCCTTTACGCAGCTCATCTGCCGGCACGTGGTCCATCTGCGCGCCGTATTTTGGCTCACGTAATTTACGTGCGAAGGCGGTCTTTTTTACCCCTTTCAGGCTGTTGGCCTGCGCTTTACTGCGGCCTTCCGCCAGCGCCTCGGCAAAGTTGGCAAACAGCACGGTAAACCACAGCCACAGGCTGATGGCTGCGGTGAACATCGCATTGCCCGGGAGGTGACCCGTTCCCATGGCAATCGCCAGGACGGTAGTCAGCACGCTGCCTGCCCAGACGATAAACATCACCGGGTTGTGCCACTGTACGCGCGGGCTCAGCTTTTTCACCGCATCCATGAGGGCCTGACGAACTAACGACGGTTCGAACAGGGCCAGTTGTTTACGACTCATGACAATTCTCCGCAAAATCAGCGTAAAGAGAGGGTTTCCGCGACCGGGCCTAACGCGAGGGCGGGGATAAAGGTCAGGGCGCCTACCAGCAACACGGTGCCGATCAGCAGGCCAATAAACAGCGCACCGTGTGTCGGTAATGTACCGGTGGTGGTCGGTTGGATTTTTTTATTCACCAGCGATCCGGCGATGGCCATCACCGGCACAATCACGCCGAAGCGGCCGACAAACATGCAGAAAGCCAGCAGACAGTTCCAGAAAGGCGAATTGGCGCTTAAGCCTGCAAAGGCGCTGCCGTTGTTGTTCGCCGCAGACGAGACGGCGTAGAGCACTTCACTAAAGCCATGGATACCCGGGTTAAAGATGCCGCTGCGCCCGGCTTCGGTCATCAGTGCCAGCGCGGTGCCGAGCAGCACGAGGGCAGGCGTGACCAGAATGGCCAGCGCGGTTAATTTCATTTCCCGGACGTCGATTTTTTTGCCCAGGTATTCCGGGGTACGGCCAATCATCAGACCGGCAATAAACACCGCCAGCAGCACAAACAGCAGCATGCCGTAAAGACCAGAGCCCACGCCGCCAAACACCACTTCGCCAATCTGCATCAGCCACATTGGGATCATGCCACCCAACGCCGTAAAGGAGTCATGCATGGCGTTAACCGCCCCGCACGAGGCTGCGGTGGTGACCACGGCAAACAAACTGCTGGACAGGATGCCAAAGCGACTCTCTTTCCCTTCCATGTTGATCGCGCTGTCAGCGCCCAGCGTCAGGAAATGCGGATTACCTTTCCATTCCGCCCACATCACCAGCGCGACGCAGACCACGAAGATCAGAGACATGGTCCACAGAAGGGTGCGTCCCTGACGGCGGTCGTTGACCACATCGCCAAAGGCAAAACAGAGCGCGGAGGGGATCAGGAAGATCGCCAGCATTTCGACAAAGTTGGTCAGCGCTGTTGGGTTTTCAAACGGATGCGACGAGTTGGCGTTGAAGAAGCCACCGCCGTTAGTCCCGAGCATCTTAATGGCTTCCTGCGAGGCCACCGGCCCCATAGGCAAAAGCTGTTTTGCCCCTTCCAGAGAGGTATACGGCGCGTAGGGCAGCAGGTTTTGCAGGGTACCTTGCTGAATAAAGAACAGCGCGATAATGAGGGCAGCAGGGAGCAGTATCCACAGCGTGATGCGTGTCAGATCGACCCATGCGTTGCCCAGCGTGCTGATATTTTGACGTGCAAAGGCACGCGTGAGCGCGAAGATCACCGCAATGCCGGTGGCAGCAGAGAGGAAGTTTTGCACGGTTAACCCGGCCATCTGGCTAAAGTAGCTCAGCGTGGTTTCCCCGGCATAGGACTGCCAGTTGGTGTTAGTGACAAAGCTGACTGCCGTGTTCAGCGCCAGATGCCAGGACAGACCCGGCAACTGCTGTGGATTGAGCGGTAAGCTCCCCTGCAGCATCAGCATGGCGAAAAGGGCGACAAGGCCGACAATATTCAGCAGCAGGATCGCCATCAGATACTGGCGCCAGTTCATTTCCCCCTCCCGAATGCCCAGAACGCGCCAGATCCCTTTTTCAACGCGACCTGCCACTGGCAGCGCCACGTTGTTAATCATCCTTGCCAGCACTGTTCCCAGCGGTCTTGCTAGCAGGAACAACACCCCTAAAAAACTGGCAATAAGCAAAAACGCCTGAGCAGCCATCAGAATGCCTCCGCATTAATCAGGGCATAAACCAGATAACCCAATAACAGGAATACCAGCACGATGCCGGCAATAAGGCCTGCACTCACAATCCACCTCCGGGTGACATTTGTATTTGTGCTAACAGTAGGATTTATGGCGCAAAGATTTCGCAAAAATCAGGACGAGGGGTGTAAAAAAAGTATAAAAATGGCAAAGCCCATAATTTAACTATTGATAAGTAAATCGTTAACTTTTTTGTAACTTAATTACGGTGTGAATGTAAATTTTGGCTAAACGGATAAAAATAAGTGGTCGGATGAGTAGTAAAATTACAAACAAAGCGATATTATTTTAGCCAGGTCACAGTTTTTGAATTTTCCGGAGTCAGTTTCCGGCCAACTACAGGGGAGAAAAATATGGATCTTTATAAAGAGTATCCGGCTCATATCGTGTTCATGCGTCGCGCTTTCGCCGTAGTGGCTGGCGTGCTGGCCCTGCCGGTGATGTTGTTCTGGAAAGATCGCGCACGTTTTTACAGCTATCTGCACCGCGTCTGGGCAAAAACCAGCGAGAAGCCGGTATGGATGGATCAGGCCGAAAAAGCGACCTGTGATTTCTACTAATAAAAAGACTACACACAGCAATAAACAAACCGCCTACAGCAATGTGGCGGTTTTTTTTGTCCCTCCGGATTCGCGGTTCGTTGGGTGGTTTTCAGGCATATCTTCTTATTCTGAGTCATCAACAGCCACTACCTTATTTCATCCTGTCTACACTTCATGGCAAAGTAGTTCAATGCGTGCCTTTTTCGTTTTACGGCATGCCCTTACGGACATAATGGACAATTGCCTGGAGTTTTATGCCCACCCATCTGGTTTGGTTTCGCGCGGATCTGCGCCTGCATGACAACATCGCCCTGGCGGCGGCCTGTCGCTCTGAACACGCCCGCGTGCTGGCACTGTTTATCGCTACTCCCGGACAGTGGCAGCAGCATGATATGGCCCCCCGACAAGCCGCTTATCTCTGTTCGCATCTGAATGCCCTGCAACGTTCGCTGGCGGAAAAAGGCATTCCGTTGATTTACAAAGAGGTCAGCGATTTTACCGCTCAGCTCAGCGCGGTACAGGAGGTGTGTCAGCAGAACGACGTTACGCATCTTTTTTACAACTACCAGTACGAATTCAATGAACAGCAGCGCGATCGCGAGCTTGAGCGCATCCTCGGGGATGTAGAGTGTCAGGGATTTGATGACAGTGTCATGCTGGCGCCGGGCAGTGTGATGACCGGCAATCGCGAGATGTATAAGGTCTTTACGCCGTTTAAAAATGCATTTATCAAACGGCTGAAAGAGGCGTTGCCGGAGTGTGTTGCCGCGCCATCTGCGCGAGGGGAGTGTGTAAACGACCTGCCTGAACTGACGTTTGACTATCCGCAACAGGCGTATGACCACTCTTTATTCCCGGCTGATGAAAAAGCGGCAATCGCGCAGCTGCGCCAGTTCTGCAAAACGGGGGCGGCCGCTTACGAGGCACGCCGGGATTTCCCCGCCATTGAAGGTACCAGCCGGTTGTCGGCCTGTTTAGCGCTGGGCGTGCTTTCTCCGCGCCAGTGTTTACACCGTCTTCTGGCAGAGCAGCCCCAGGCGCTGGAGGGGGGCGCTGGCTCGGTATGGCTTAACGAGCTTATCTGGCGCGAATTCTACCGTCATCTGATGACGTATCACCCTGAATTATGTAAACATCGTCCTTTCATTCGCTGGACCGAAAATGTGCAGTGGCAGCAAAACGAGATGCTGCTGCAGGCCTGGCAAAAAGGTGAAACCGGCTACCCGATTGTGGACGCCGCGATGCGCCAGCTGAATGAAACCGGATGGATGCACAACCGCCTGCGGATGATTACCGCCAGCTTCCTGGTGAAAGATCTGCTTATCGACTGGCGTGTCGGGGAGCGGTATTTTATTTCTCAGCTGATCGATGGCGATCTCGCGGCGAATAACGGCGGCTGGCAATGGGCGGCCTCGACCGGAACCGATGCGGCACCTTACTTCCGGATTTTTAATCCCACCACGCAGGGACAAAAATTTGATGCGGACGGGACGTTTATCCGCCACTGGTTGCCTGCGCTGAAAGCGGTTCCCGCTAAGGCGATCCACGACCCGTGGGCATGGGCGGACAAACAGGGCGTAACGCTCAATTATCCTCGTCCGATTGTTGAACATAAACAGGCGCGCGTCGCCACGCTGGCGGCGTACGAAGCGGCCCGCAAAGCGTAAGAGAGTCATGATGAAAAATACCGAACTGGAAAGTCTGATCAACGAAAAACTGAACAGCAGTGCCTTCAGCGACTACGGCCCGAACGGGTTACAGGTTGAAGGGCGCGACACGGTGCAAAAAATTATCACCGGTGTGACCGCCAGTCAGGCGTTGCTGGATGAAGCCGTGCGTCAGGAGGCCGATGCGGTCATCGTCCATCACGGCTATTTCTGGAAGAATGAATCACCGATCGTTCGCGGCATGAAGCGCAACCGTCTGAAAACGTTGCTGGCAAATGATATCAACCTCTATGGCTATCACCTGCCGCTGGACGCTCATCCCGAGCTTGGCAACAACGTCCAGCTCGCGCAGCTGTTAGGGATCACCGTAATGGGTGAAATTGAGCCGCTGGTACCGTGGGGCGAGCTGTCGATGCCGGTACCGGGTCTTGAGCTGGCCTCCTGGATTGAAGCTCGTCTGGGCCGCCGTCCACTGTGGAGCGGCGATACCGGCCCGGATACGGTGAAGCGTGTCGCCTGGTGCACCGGTGGCGGTCAGGGCTTTATCGATAGCGCCGCGCGTTTTGGTGTTGATGCCTTTATTACCGGGGAAGTCTCCGAGCAGACCATCCATTCAGCCCGTGAACAGGGGCTGCATTTTTACGCGGCAGGTCACCACGCCACCGAGCGCGGCGGCATTCGCGCCCTGAGCGAATGGCTGACCGAAAATACCGATCTGGATGTCACCTTTATTGATATCCCTAACCCGGCCTGATGAGAGGTACCTGAGTGCAGCGAGCGCGTTGTTATCTTCTGGGGGAAACGGCGGTGGTGCTGGAGCTGGAGCCGCCCGTCACCCTTGCTACCCAAAAGCGTATCTGGCGGTTAACGCAGCGTCTGGTGGATGTGCCGGAGGTGGTTGAAGCGATCCCGGGGATGAATAACATCACCGTGGTGCTGCGTAATCCGCATATGCTGGCACTGGATGCCATTGAACGTTTACAGCGCTGGTGGGAGGAGAGCGAAGCGCTGGAGCCGGAATCCCGCACGATTGAGATCCCGGTGGTGTATGGGGGCACAGGGGGACCCGATCTTGGCGTGGTGGCTGAACACAGTGGGCTAACCGAAAAACAGGTCGTTGAGCTGCACGCCTCTGTTGATTATGTGGTCTGGTTTTTGGGATTCCAGCCGGGCTTCCCGTATCTGGGCGGACTCCCTTCGGCACTGCATACGCCACGTCGCGCTGAGCCGCGCCTGAGCGTGCCGGCGGGTACCGTCGCGATTGGCGGCGAACAGACGGGCATTTATCCGCTGGCGTCGCCGGGGGGCTGGCAGCTTATCGGACACACGTCGATGCCGTTATTTGAACCGGGCCTGGACTCGCCGGTCCTCCTGCGTCCTGGCGACACCCTTCGCTTTATTCCGCAGAAGGAGGGGGTATGTTAACGCTTATTCGCGCCGGGCTTTACACCTCTGTTCAGGATGCGGGTCGCTTTGGCATGCGCCAGTCTGGCGTGAGCTACTGTGGCGCGCTGGACAGGCCAGCACTGGAGATTGCCAATGTGCTGGTGGGCAATCCCGGCAATACGGCTGCGCTCGAAATTACGCTGGGGCAGTGTGTCATTGAATTTAGTCAGGAGACCTGGTTTGCGTTAACCGGCGCCGGGTGCGATGCCACGCTTGATGGCAAAGCGGTCTGGACCGGCTGGCGGCTGCGGGCAAAAGCCGGACAGCGTTTAACGCTTAAGCGTCCTCAGCATGGGGTTCGCAGTTACCTTGCCGTTGCCGGTGGGATTGACGTGCCGGAGGTGCTGGGCTCATCCAGTACCGATCAGAAAGCCGGAATTGGCGGCCACGAAGGACGTTTGTTGCGCGATGGCGATCGTCTGGCGATAAAACCGTCAACGCGGCACTTTTCAACCGCGCAGGGTGTAAAACAGCTCCTGTGGGGAAACCAGATCCGCGCCCTGCCGGGGCCGGAGTATCAAGAATTTGATGAGGTGTCTCAGGAGTCTTTCTGGCGCTCGCCGTGGAAGATTAGCCCGCAGAGTAACCGCATGGGGTATCGTCTTCAGGGGCAGCCGCTGACCCGTACGACGGACCGCGAACTGCTTTCACACGGTCTGTTGCCCGGCGTCATTCAGGTACCGGGTAACGGTCAACCGATTGTGTTGATGAACGATGCACAGACCACGGGCGGTTACCCGCGCATCGCCTGCATTATTGAGGCCGATCGCTACCATCTGGCGCAAATCCCGCTCGGACAGCCGATTCACTTCGTGCAATGCTCCCTGGAGGAGGCGCTGAAGGCGCGGCAGGACCAGCAGCGTTATCTGGAACAACTGGCGTGGAGGCTTGATGGTAAAGATTGATTTAAACGCCGATCTGGGCGAGGGCGGCAGCGCCGACGCTGAACTGATGACCCTGGTCACCTCGGTGAATATCGCCTGCGGTTTTCACGCGGGTGATGCCCAAACGATGCTGGCTAGCGTGCGCAATGCCATCAAAAACGGCGTAGCGATAGGGGCGCATCCGAGCTTCCCTGACCGGGAGAATTTTGGTCGCACGGCGATGGATCTCCCGCCCGAGACGGTCTACGCCCAGACGCTTTACCAGATTGGCGCGCTCGAGGCGATTGTGCGTTCGCAGCAGGGCGCGCTGCGCCACGTGAAGCCGCACGGCATGCTCTATAATCAGGCGGCGAACGACCCCGCGCTGGCTGAGGCCATCGCCCGGGCGGTGTTCGATTGCAACCCACAACTGATCCTGGTTGGCCTGGCGGGGAGCGAGCTGATTCGCGCCGGTCAGCGTCTGGGGTTAACCACCCGCCAGGAAGTGTTTGCCGACCGAGGCTATCAGCCCGACGGAACCCTGGTTCCCCGTTCCCGGCCCAACGCGCTGATCACCGATGAGTCTCTGGCGCTGGCGCAGACCCTTCAGATGGTGCGCGAGGGAACAGTAACAACGGTTGAAGGTAATACTGCCAGCGTTCAGGCTGACACAGTATGCTTACACGGTGATGGCGAGCACGCGCTGCAGTTTGCCCGCCGCTTACGGGCGGCGTTTGCAGAGCAGGGGATCCTCGTCAGCGCCTGAAAATCATAAGGATAAAGAGATGCCAGAAGGCCCGGAGATCCGCCGCGCTGCGGATAGCCTCGAGGCGGCGATAAAAGGCAAACCCCTGACGGACGTCTGGTTTGCTTTTCCTCAACTGAAGCCGTTTGAAGCACCGCTGGTGGGACAAACGGTGACCCACATCGAAACGCGGGGAAAGGCGTTACTCACGCATTTTTCTCATAACCTGACGTTATACAGCCACAACCAGCTTTATGGCGTCTGGCGGGTGGTTAACGCCAACGAGCAGCCGCAAACCACCCGTGTGCTGCGCGTCAGGCTGCAAACCGCGGATAAAGCGATTTTGCTGTATAGCGCGTCTGATATCGAAATGTTAACGCCGGAGCAACTGCTTACGCACCCGTTCTTACAGCGGGTCGGGCCGGACGTGCTGGATATGCGTCTGACGGCGAACGATGTCAAAGCCCGCCTGTTATCCCCTAAATTCCGCAACCGGCAATTTTCCGGGCTACTGCTCGATCAGGCGTTCCTGGCCGGATTAGGCAATTACCTTCGCGTCGAAATTCTCTGGGAGGTCGGGCTGGCACCGCAGCACAAAGCGTCGCAGTTGAGGGATGATCAGCTGGAAGTGCTCTCTCACGCGCTGCTGGATATTCCGCGGCTATCGTACAACACCCGCGGCGTGGTAGATGACAACAAGCATCACGGGGCGCTATTCCGCTTTAAGGTGTTTCATCGGGCGGGGAAGAGGTGCGAGCGGTGCGGTGGGGTGATTGAGAAGACAACGCTCTCTTCACGACCGTTTTACTGGTGTCCCGGGTGCCAGAGGTAAAAAGTAAAACGGTAACCCTCAGGTTACCGTTTTTAATGTTTTCACCCTCTCCCGGTGGGAGAGGGCCGGGGTGAGGGCATCAGGCCGCACCCACGTCTTTTAGCGCTTAAGATCAGACTTAAAATCACGCTGCTCGTAGCCGGTATACAGCTGACGAGGACGGGCGATTTTCATGCCTTCGCTGTGCATTTCGTTCCAGTGCGCAATCCAGCCCACGGTACGCGCCATGGCGAAGATCACGGTGAACATGGAAGACGGAATGCCCATCGCTTTCAGAATAATGCCAGAGTAGAAGTCTACGTTCGGGTAGAGTTTCTTCTCGATGAAGTACGGGTCGTTCAGCGCGATGTGTTCCAGCTCCATCGCCACTTCCAGCAGATCGTCTTTGGTGCCCAGCTCTTTCAGCACTTCGTGGCAGGTTTCACGCATCACGGTTGCACGTGGGTCGTAGTTTTTGTACACACGGTGACCGAAGCCCATCAGACGGAAGGAGTCATTCTTGTCTTTCGCGCGGCGCACGAATTCAGGAATGTGCTCAACGGTGCTGATCTCTTCCAGCATCTTCAGTGCAGCTTCGTTCGCGCCGCCGTGCGCCGGTCCCCACAGGGAGGCGATGCCCGCAGCGATACAGGCGAACGGGTTCGCACCTGAAGAGCCTGCGGTACGGACGGTGGAGGTAGAGGCGTTCTGTTCATGGTCAGCGTGCAGGATCAGAATACGGTCCATCGCGCGTTCCAGCACGGGGTTCACTTCGTACTCTTCGCACGGCGTGGAGAACATCATGCGCAGGAAGTTACCGGCATAGGAGAGGTCGTTACGTGGGTACACGAACGGCTGACCGATGGAGTATTTGTAACACATCGCTGCCATGGTTGGCATTTTGGACAGCAGGCGGAACGCGGCGATATCGCGGTGGCGTGGGTTATTCACGTCAAGGGAGTCGTGGTAGAACGCCGCCAGCGCACCGGTAATCCCGCACATCACCGCCATCGGGTGAGAGTCACGACGGAACGCATGGAACAGACGGGTAATCTGCTCATGGATCATGGTGTGACGGGTGACGGTGGTTTTGAATTCATCATACTGAGCCTGCGTCGGCTTTTCGCCGTTCAGCAGGATGTAGCACACTTCCAGATAGTTGGATTCGGTGGCTAACTGATCGATGGGGAAGCCGCGATGGAGCAGGATACCTTCGTCACCGTCAATGTAGGTGATTTTGGATTCGCAAGATGCGGTAGAGGTAAATCCAGGGTCAAAGGTGAACACTCCTTTGGAACCCAGCGTACGGATATCAATAACATCCTGACCGAGCGTGCCTTTTAGCACATCCAGTTCAATAGCATCACCACCGTTGAGAGTGAGTTTTGCCTTTGTATCAGCCATTTACGGTCTCCTTAGCGCCTTATGCTTAAGACTGCGCTTTACCGGATTTGCTTTCAGCTGTTAATCACCGTTACCAGATTGTTATTTGGCTTACCGCTCAGCTCACGAGGACAAACCAGGGTACAGAGCTATGGCGCCTTGCAGGTAAACGAATGAAATATCAGTGAAACAACAGCAAATCAGCGTTTTTGCAGTCCGAATTTTTCAAACCTGTATATCACTAATAACTGTCCTGATAACTTCGGTCAATACCATCACACTGTTACATAACTATTTGTCAGGTGAAAGAGAGACCTCATAACTTTTGCGCATTATATGCCTTTTCTGATGACGTTTGTAACAATATTGTTTAACATTTGTCAAATCAGATGATTAAAAATTAAAAAGATGTTGTTATCGTGACCCTGATCACTGTTCCAGAGAAAACCCGACAAACTGTATGTAGGTTAATTGTAATGATTTTGTGAACGGCCTATACTGCCGCCAGGTCTCCGGAACACCCTGCAATCCCGAGCCACCCAGCGTTGTAACGTGTCGTTTTAGCATTTGGAAGCAATGTTTTGCATGACGCGCAGTTATAGAAAAGGAACGCTGTCTGACCCGCATCGCAGTCCGGAGGAAGGAAACAATAAGAACAGCATGTGGGCGTTATTCATGATAAGAAATGTGAAAAAACAAAGACCTGTCAATCTGGATCTCAAAACGATCCGGTTCCCCGTAACAGCAATAGCGTCCATTCTGCACCGTGTATCGGGTGTGATTACGTTTGTGGCGGTAGGCATTCTGCTGTGGTTACTGGGCACCAGCCTCTCTTCTCCTGAAGGATTCCTCCAGGCCTCTGCCATCATGAACAGCTTCTTCGTGAAATTCATCATGTGGGGCATTCTGACTGCGCTGGCGTACCACGTTGTGGTGGGTATTCGCCATATGCTGATGGACTTTGGTTACCTGGAAGAGACTTTCGAAGCCGGGAAACGTTCCGCTAACATTTCATTTGTGATTACAGTCGTGCTTTCACTTCTCGCAGGAGTTCTCGTATGGTAAGCAACGCCTCCGCATTAGGACGCAACGGCGTACATGACTTCATTCTGGTCCGTGCTACCGCCATCGTTCTCACCCTCTACATCATCTATATGATCGGTTTCTTCGCGACCAGCGGCACGCTGACGTGGGAAATCTGGAGTGGGTTCTTCGGATCTGCCTTCACCAAAGTGTTCACCCTGCTGGCGCTGTTCTCCATTCTTATTCATGCCTGGATTGGCATGTGGCAGGTGTTGACCGATTACGTTAAACCGCTGGCGATTCGCCTTCCTCTGCAACTGGCCATTGTCGTTGCACTGGTGGTTTACGTTATTTATGGATTCGTTGTGGTGTGGGGTGTGTAATGAAACTGCCAGTCAGAGAATTTGATGCTGTTGTGATTGGTGCGGGTGGCGCAGGTATGCGCGCCGCGCTGCAAATTTCCCAGAGCGGCCAGACCTGTGCGCTGCTCTCTAAAGTATTCCCGACCCGTTCCCACACGGTATCTGCGCAGGGCGGTATTACCGTTGCGCTGGGTAACTCCCATGAAGATAACTGGGAATGGCACATGTACGACACGGTAAAAGGGTCCGACTACATCGGCGACCAGGATGCCATCGAATATATGTGTAAGACTGGCCCGGAAGCGATTCTGGAGCTGGATCATATGGGTCTGCCGTTCTCCCGTCTGGAAAATGGCACCATCTATCAACGTCCGTTTGGCGGCCAGTCGAAAAACTTCGGCGGCGAGCAGGCGGCACGTACCGCGGCAGCGGCTGACCGTACCGGTCACGCGCTACTGCATACTCTGTATCAGCAGAACCTGAAAAACCACACTACTATCTTCTCCGAGTGGTATGCGCTGGATCTGGTGAAAAACGCCGATGGCGCGATTGTTGGTTGTACCGCGCTGTGCATTGAAACTGGTGAAGTGGTCTACTTCAAAGCGCGCGCAACCGTGCTGGCGACCGGCGGTGCAGGGCGTATTTACCAGTCCACCACTAACGCCCACATCAATACCGGTGACGGCGTTGGGATGGCTATCCGCGCTGGCGTGCCGGTGCAGGATATGGAGATGTGGCAGTTCCACCCAACCGGTATCGCCGGTGCGGGTGTTCTGGTGACAGAAGGCTGCCGTGGTGAAGGCGGTTACCTGCTGAACAAACACGGCGAACGTTTCATGGAACGTTATGCCCCGAATGCGAAAGACCTGGCGGGTCGTGACGTGGTGGCGCGTTCCATCATGATCGAAATCCGTGAAGGTCGCGGCTGTGATGGCCCATGGGGTCCACACGCCAAGCTGAAACTCGACCACCTGGGTAAAGAGGTATTGGAATCCCGTCTGCCGGGTATTCTGGAGCTGTCCCGTACCTTCGCCCACGTCGACCCGGTGAAAGAGCCGATTCCGGTTATCCCTACCTGCCACTACATGATGGGCGGTATTCCGACCAAAGTGACCGGCCAGGCATTGACCGTAAACGAGCAGGGCGAAGATGTGGTCATTCCAGGCCTGTTCGCGGTAGGCGAAATTGCCTGTGTGTCCGTACACGGTGCCAACCGTCTGGGGGGGAACTCCCTGCTGGACCTGGTGGTGTTTGGTCGTGCGGTGGGTCTGCACCTGCAGGAATCCATTGCCGAACAGGGCGCGCTGCGTGACGCCACTGACGACGAAATTGATGCATCGCTTGAGCGTCTGAACCGCTGGAACGGTAACCGTAACGGTGAAGATCCGGTGGAAATCCGCAAAGCGCTGCAGGAATGTATGCAGCACAACTTCTCGGTATTCCGTGAAGGTGACGCGATGGCGAAAGGTCTTGAGCAACTGAAAGCGATCCGCGAGCGCCTGAAAAACGCCCGTCTGGATGATACTTCCAGCGAGTTCAACACCCAGCGCGTTGAGTGTCTGGAGCTGGATAACCTGATGGAAACCGCGTTCGCAACCGCGATGTCGGCCAACTTCCGTACCGAAAGCCGTGGCGCGCATAGCCGCTTCGACTTCCCGGATCGTGACGATGAAAACTGGCTGTGCCATTCCCTGTATCTGCCAGAGTCGGAAACCATGACGCGCCGTCAGGTGAACATGGAACCGAAACTGCGTCCGGCGTTCCCGCCGAAGATTCGTACTTACTAATGCGGAGACAGGACAATGAAACTCGAATTCTCAGTTTATCGTTATAACCCGGATGTAGATGACGCTCCGCGCATGCAGGATTACACGCTGGAAGCGGAAGAAGGTCGTGACATGATGCTGCTGGATGCGTTAATCCAGCTGAAAGAAAAAGATCCGACACTGTCGTTCCGTCGCTCCTGCCGTGAAGGGGTGTGTGGCTCTGACGGCGTCAACATGAACGGCAAAAATGGTCTGGCCTGCATCACGCCAATTTCCGCGTTGCAACGCCCGGGCCAGAAAATTGTTATCCGTCCTCTGCCAGGCCTGCCGGTCGTGCGTGATTTGGTGGTAGACATGGGGCAATTCTATGCACAATATGAGAAGATTAAACCTTACTTATTGAATAATGGGCAAAATCCACCCGCTCGTGAGCATTTACAGTCTCCTGAGCAGCGTGAAAAACTCGACGGCTTGTATGAGTGTATTCTCTGTGCATGTTGTTCAACGTCGTGCCCGTCGTTCTGGTGGAACCCGGACAAGTTCATCGGCCCGGCCGGTCTGCTGGCTGCCTATCGCTTCCTGATCGATAGCCGCGACACCGAAACCGATAGTCGTCTGGAAGGTTTAAGTGACGCTTTCAGCGTATTCCGCTGCCATAGCATCATGAACTGCGTCAGTGTGTGTCCGAAGGGGCTGAACCCGACGCGCGCCATCGGCCATATTAAGTCGATGCTGCTGCAGCGCAGTGCGTAAGTAAGTAGTGAGAGGGGGCGCTGTTCCCCCTCACCCTAACCCTCTCCCAAAGGGAGAGGGGATAGATTGCAGAAACCTTTAAAAACTGCCCTGAAGTCTAGACAGTTTCTAAAGGTTCCTTCGCGGGCCAAATGAAAAGAGCTCGCAGGTGAACCCCGGCACGTACACGCGGTGTGCGTGGTAGTTTCTACGGCGAAAGTAAGCATAAAAATGCTTAAGGGATCACGATGCAGAACGGCGCAATGAAAGCCTGGCTGGACTCTTCTTACCTCTCTGGTGCCAACCAGAGCTGGATAGAACAGCTCTATGAAGACTTCTTAACCGATCCTGACTCAGTGGACGCAAACTGGCGTTCCATGTTCCAGCAGTTGCCTGGCACGGGAGTCAAACCGGATCAATTCCATTCCAAAACACGTGATTATTTCCGTCGTCTGGCGAAGGATGCCTCACGTTACTCTTCTGCGATTTCCGACCCTGACACCAACGCGAAGCAGGTTAAAGTCCTGCAGCTTATTAACGCTTATCGCTTCCGCGGTCACCAGCATGCGAATCTCGATCCGCTGGGACTGTGGAAACAAGACCGTGTGGCGGATCTCGATCCGGCGTATCACGATCTGACCGAGGCCGATTTCCAGGAAAGCTTTAACGTAGGTTCTTTTGCCATCGGTAAAGACACGATGAAGCTGGGCGATCTGATCGACGCCCTCAAGCAAACCTACTGCGGCTCCATCGGCGCGGAATACATGCATATCACCTCTACTGAAGAGAAACGCTGGATCCAGCAGCGCATTGAGTCCGTGGCGGGCCACGCGACGTTCTCTTCTGAAGAGAAAAAACGCTTCCTTAACGAACTCACGGCAGCTGAAGGTCTTGAGCGCTATCTGGGCGCAAAATTCCCGGGCGCAAAACGCTTCTCGCTGGAAGGCGGCGATGCGTTAGTGCCAATGCTGAAAGAGTTGATTCGTCATGCAGGCAAGAGCGGTACCCGTGAAGTGGTACTGGGCATGGCGCACCGTGGTCGTCTGAACGTGCTGGTTAACGTGCTGGGTAAAAAACCGCAGGACCTGTTCGACGAATTCGCGGGCAAACATAAAGAACATCTCGGCACCGGTGACGTGAAGTACCACATGGGCTTCTCGTCTGATATCGAAACCGAAGGCGGTCTGGTTCACCTGGCGCTGGCGTTTAACCCGTCGCACCTGGAGATCGTCAGCCCGGTAGTTATCGGTTCCGTGCGTGCGCGTCTGGATCGTCTGGACGAGCCAAGCAGCAACAAAGTGCTGCCAATCACCATTCACGGTGATGCGGCGGTCACAGGGCAGGGCGTGGTTCAGGAAACCCTGAACATGTCCAAAGCGCGTGGTTATGAAGTGGGCGGTACCGTTCGTATCGTCATCAACAACCAGGTGGGCTTCACAACGTCTAACCCACTGGATGCGCGTTCAACCCCTTACTGCACCGACATCGGCAAGATGGTACAGGCGCCAATCTTCCACGTGAACGCGGATGACCCGGAAGCGGTCGCCTTCGTGACCCGTCTGGCGCTGGACTTCCGTAACACCTTCAAACGCGATGTGTTCATCGACCTGTTCTGCTACCGCCGTCACGGCCACAACGAAGCCGACGAGCCAAGTGCAACCCAGCCGTTGATGTACCAGAAAATCAAAAAACACCCGACGCCGCGCAAAATCTACGCTGACAAGCTGGAAAGCGAAAAAGTGGCGACGCTGGAAGATGCGACCGAAATGGTCAACCTCTACCGCGACGCGCTGGATGCGGGTGAGTGCGTGGTGAAAGAGCTGCGTCCGATGAACATGCACTCCTTTACCTGGTCGCCGTACCTCAACCACGAGTGGGATGAGAGTTACCCGAACAAGGTCGAGATGAAGCGCCTGCAGGAGCTGGCTAAACGCATCAGCACCGTGCCAGACGCCATCGAGATGCAGTCTCGCGTGGCAAAAATTTATGCTGATCGTCAGTCTATGGCGGCAGGTGAGAAGCTGTTCGACTGGGGCGGTGCAGAAACGCTGGCTTACGCGACGCTGGTTGACGAAGGTATTCCTGTTCGTCTGTCCGGTGAAGATGCGGGCCGTGGCACCTTCTTCCACCGCCACGCGGTAGTTCACAACCAGTCTAACGGTTCAACCTACACCCCGCTGCAGCACGTGCATAACGGTCAGGGCCAGTTCAAGGTCTGGGACTCCGTGCTCTCTGAAGAAGCGGTGCTGGCCTTCGAATACGGTTACGCTACCGCAGAGCCGCGTACGCTGACCATCTGGGAAGCGCAGTTCGGTGACTTCGCCAACGGTGCTCAGGTGGTTATCGACCAGTTCATCTCTTCTGGCGAACAGAAATGGGGCCGTATGTGTGGCCTGGTGATGCTCCTGCCACATGGTTATGAAGGCCAGGGTCCTGAGCACTCCTCCGCGCGCCTGGAACGTTATCTGCAGCTCTGCGCTGAGCAGAACATGCAGGTTTGCGTACCGTCCACCCCGGCTCAGGTTTACCACATGCTGCGTCGTCAGGCGCTGCGCGGTATGCGCCGTCCGCTGGTGGTCATGTCACCAAAATCCCTGCTGCGTCACCCACTGGCGGTGTCCAGCCTGGATGAACTGGCGAATGGCACCTTCCTGCCTGCCATCGGTGAGATTGATGAACTGGATCCGCAGGCTGTAAAGCGTGTGGTGATGTGTTCTGGTAAGGTTTATTACGACCTGCTGGAACAGCGCCGTAAGAACGATCAGAAAGATGTCGCCATCGTGCGTATCGAACAGCTTTATCCATTCCCGCACCAGGCGGTGCAGGAAGCGCTGAAACCGTACGCTCACGTGCATGATTTTGTCTGGTGCCAGGAAGAGCCGCTCAACCAGGGCGCATGGTACTGCAGCCAGCATCATTTCCGTGAAGTGATTCCATTTGGGTCTGCCCTGCGTTATGCAGGTCGCCCGGCCTCCGCCTCTCCGGCGGTAGGGTATATGTCCGTTCACCAGAAGCAGCAACAAGATCTGGTCAATGACGCGCTGAACGTCGATTAATTAAAGGATACATAATGAGTAGCGTAGATATTCTTGTTCCCGACCTGCCTGAATCTGTAGCAGATGCGACCGTCGCTACCTGGCATAAAAAACCAGGCGATGCCGTTAAGCGCGATGAAGTGCTGGTAGAAATCGAAACTGACAAAGTGGTACTGGAAGTACCGGCTTCGGCGGATGGCGTTCTGGACGCGGTGCTGGAAGACGAAGGCACCACCGTAACCTCTCGCCAGATCCTGGGTCGCCTGCGTGAAGGCAACAGCGCGGGCAAAGAGTCCAGCGCGAAGTCTGAAGAGAAAGCCTCTACGCCGGCTCAGCGCCAGCAGGCTTCTCTGGAAGAACAGACCAACGACGCGCTCAGCCCGGCGATCCGTCGCCTGCTGGCTGAACACAGCCTTGACCCGGCAGCCATCAAAGGTACCGGTGTAGGCGGTCGTCTGACCCGTGAAGACATCGACAAACACCTGGCGAAAGCGCCTGCTCAGGCAGAAGCGAAAGCCCCTGTGGCAGCACCAGCAGCACAGCCTGCTCTGGGTGCGCGCAGTGAAAAACGCGTGCCAATGACTCGCCTGCGTAAGCGTGTGGCAGAGCGTCTGCTGGAAGCGAAAAACTCCACCGCGATGCTGACCACCTTCAACGAAGTGAACATGAAGCCAATCATGGACCTGCGTAAGCAGTACGGTGACGCGTTTGAAAAACGTCACGGTATCCGTCTGGGCTTTATGTCCTTCTACGTGAAAGCGGTTGTTGAAGCGCTGAAACGCTACCCGGAAGTGAACGCGTCCATCGATGGTGATGACGTGGTTTACCACAACTATTTCGACGTCAGCATGGCGGTGTCTACGCCACGTGGTCTGGTGACTCCGGTTCTGCGTGATGTGGATACCCTGGGTATGGCCGACATCGAGAAAAATATTAAAGAGCTGGCCGTGAAAGGCCGCGACGGCAAGCTGACCGTAGACGACCTGACCGGCGGTAACTTCACCATTACCAACGGCGGCGTATTTGGCTCGCTGATGTCTACCCCGATCATCAACCCGCCGCAGAGCGCGATCCTGGGTATGCACGCCATTAAAGATCGTCCGATGGCGGTAGACGGTAAAGTGGAGATCCTGCCAATGATGTATCTGGCGCTCTCTTACGATCACCGTCTGATCGACGGCCGCGAGTCCGTGGGCTTCCTGGTAGCGATTAAAGAGCTGCTGGAAGATCCAACGCGTCTGCTGCTGGACGTCTAGTCCCTTTTAGCATCACCTGCCCTGTAGGCCGGATACGCCTTGCACCGGCCTGCTGGTTTGAAGATAACGATTACCCTGAAGGATGGATAGAACACATGAACTTACATGAATATCAGGCCAAACAGCTGTTTGCCCGGTATGGCTTACCGGCTCCGGTGGGTTATGCCTGTACTACCCCGCGTGAAGCAGAAGAAGCCGCATCTAAAATCGGTTCCGGCCCGTGGGTAGTTAAATGTCAGGTTCACGCTGGTGGCCGTGGTAAAGCGGGCGGTGTGAAGGTTGTTAAGAGCAAAGAAGAAATTCGTGCATTTGCTGAACATTGGCTCGGCAAGCGTCTGGTCACTTACCAGACAGATGCGAATGGCCAGCCAGTCAACCAGATCCTGGTTGAAGCGGCAACCGACATCGCGAAAGAGCTGTATCTGGGCGCGGTGGTAGACCGTAGCTCGCGTCGCGTGGTGTTCATGGCGTCTACCGAAGGCGGCGTGGAAATCGAAAAAGTGGCAGAAGAGACGCCACACCTGATCCATAAAGTGGCTATCGATCCACTGGCAGGTCCAATGCCTTACCAGGGCCGTGAGCTGGCGTTCAAACTGGGTCTGGAAGGCAAGCTGGTTCAGCAGTTCACCAAGATCTTCATGGGTCTGGCGACCATCTTCCTGGAGCGCGATCTGGCGCTGATCGAGATCAACCCGCTGGTGATCACCACTCAGGGCGATCTGATCTGCCTCGATGGCAAACTGGGTGCTGACGGCAATGCCCTGTTCCGCCAGCCGGATCTGCGCGAAATGCGTGACCAGTCTCAGGAAGACCCGCGTGAAGCACAGGCTGCTCAGTGGGAACTGAACTACGTGGCGCTGGATGGCAACATCGGCTGCATGGTTAACGGTGCGGGCCTGGCGATGGGCACCATGGACATCGTTAAGCTGCACGGCGGCGAGCCAGCGAACTTCCTCGACGTAGGCGGTGGCGCAACCAAAGAGCGCGTAACCGAAGCGTTCAAAATCATTCTCTCTGACGACAACGTGAAAGCCGTTCTGGTGAACATCTTCGGCGGTATCGTACGTTGCGACCTGATCGCAGACGGCATCATCGGCGCGGTAGAAGAAGTGGGCGTTAACGTTCCGGTTGTTGTGCGTCTTGAAGGTAACAACGCTGAACTCGGCGCGAAAAAACTGGCTGACAGCGGCCTGAATATTATTGCAGCGAAAAGTCTGACGGATGCAGCTCAGCAGGTTGTTGCCGCAGTGGAGGGGAAATAATGTCAGTTTTAATCAATAAAGATACCAAGGTTATCTGCCAGGGCTTCACCGGTAGCCAGGGGACTTTCCACTCCGAGCAGGCGATTGCCTACGGTACGCAGATGGTTGGCGGCGTAACACCAGGTAAAGGTGGCACCACGCACCTGGGCCTGCCGGTGTTCAACACCGTGCGTGAAGCCGTAGAAGCGACGGGCGCAACCGCGACCGTTATCTACGTTCCGGCACCGTTCTGCAAAGACTCCATTCTGGAAGCGATCGACGCTGGCATCAAACTGATCATCACCATCACTGAAGGTATCCCGACGCTGGATATGCTGACCGTGAAAGTGAAGCTGGACGAAGCGGGCGTGCGCATGATCGGCCCGAACTGCCCGGGCGTGATCACCCCAGGCGAATGCAAAATCGGCATCATGCCAGGTCACATTCACAAGCCGGGTAAAGTGGGCATCGTTTCCCGTTCCGGTACGCTGACCTATGAAGCGGTTAAGCAGACCACCGACTACGGCTTCGGCCAGTCCACCTGTGTGGGCATCGGCGGTGACCCAATCCCTGGCTCTAACTTCATCGACATCCTGAAGCTGTTCCAGGAAGATCCACAGACCGAAGCGATCGTCATGATCGGTGAGATCGGTGGTAGCGCGGAAGAAGAAGCGGCTGCTTACATCAAAGAACACGTAACCAAGCCAGTAGTCGGTTACATCGCGGGTGTGACCGCGCCGAAAGGTAAGCGTATGGGTCACGCAGGCGCGATTATCGCCGGTGGTAAAGGTACGGCTGATGAGAAATTCGCAGCGCTGGAAGCCGCAGGCGTGAAGACCGTTCGCAGCCTGGCGGATATCGGCGAAGCACTGAAATCCATCATTAAGTAAGTCCTCTCTGCGCCCTGAAAGGGGCGCGTTGAAATAAAAAATGTCCGTTTCGACATGGTTGGCCGCTGTAAAGCGGCCTTTTTTATTGCCTGCGTTTCGCCACGAGGGTGAATTTGTAATCGTCGGTATTGAACACGTTGCGGCTGTATTCGAAAACCCGGCCATCATTCAGGAAACCGCGGGAGACTTTTTCCAGGATCGGTTTTGCCGGATCGAGCGCCAGCGCGGCAATCGCCTCTTCTGAGGGCATGACCGGCACCAGCTCCTGTTCACTGCGATCGATGACCAGCTTTTTGATCTGTTCAACGTAGTGGTATTTCGACTTTTCCATCACTTCCCAGGTGAGGTCGGGGAACATCGCCAGCGGCATCCAGGTTTCTTCCAGGTTTACCGGCTTCTGCTTGATGAAGCGTACGCGCTTGACGTGCCAGACCTTATCATCCTCGCCAATTGCCAGCGTAGCCGCGAGTCTTGTATCGGCTTTTACCACTTCAAAAATTTTAACGTCGCTGTGCGTATCAACGTTGCGATCCGCCAGTTTTTCGTAAAAGCCGGTGAGCTGGTAAATGTCGTAATTGACCCGCTCCTCTTTCACATATGAACCACTGCCCTGGATGCTTTCGATGATCTGTTCGTCGGCAAGCAGTTTCAGGGCCTGCCGGACGGTGACGCGGCTGACGCTAAACGCCTCCTGAAGGCTGGATTCCGTTGGTAGCGCGTCACCCGGTTTTAATTCTCCGGCGTTAATTTTTTCGCGGAAGACATCCGCTATCTGCCGGTATCGCGGTTTATTGCCCATTTTATCGCGCCTGATTAATACCTTTTCAGAGAATTATGCATTCAACTAATGATTTGTAAATAATACAAATTAAATACAAATGTTGATGTTAGTGAAAATGATCACATAAATGTATTATCCTCTCTGCCACAATCCTCCGCAGACTATAACGATGCAACTGTGAGGATCTCTATGAACCTGACGACCCTGACCGATCCGCGTGCTGTCTGCGTTCAGGCGCAGTTTACCCGCCGTGATGAGGCAATACGTCAGCTCGCGATGCGGCTGGAGGCGCTGGGCAAAATCACTGACGCCGAGGCTTTTCTGGTGGACGTTTTTCAACGGGAATCGCTTGGCCCAACCGCGCTGGGTGAGGGGCTGGCTGTCCCCCATGGCAAATCGGCCACGGTAAAAGAGGCGGCATTTGCCGTCGCAACGCTGTGCGAGCCGCTGGAATGGGAAGGGGTGGACGGGCCGGAAGAGGTCACGCTCATTTTCCTGCTCGCGATCCCTCCGGCGGAAGCCGGATCAACGCATATTGAGGTGTTAACGGCGCTCACGTCTCGCCTGGCGGATGACGATCTCAGGGCCCGCGTAATGGCGGCGACCACGGCCGAAGGTGTGCTGACCGCGCTGGACGCCGCACCCGGGGAGCAGGCCGACGCCATCCAGGAGAGTGCCCCGACTATTGTCTGCGTTACCGCCTGCCCGGCCGGGATTGCCCACACCTATATGGCGGCGGAGTACCTGGAAAAAGCGGGACGCAGGATGGGCGTCAACGTGGTGGTGGAAAAGCAGGGGGCGAACGGTATTGAGGGACGCCTCACCTCGCAGCAACTGCAGGAGGCCAGAGCATGTATCTTTGCCGCAGAAGTGGCGATCAAAGAGAGTGAACGCTTTGCGGGGATCCCCACCGTTTCCGTACCCGTTGCGGAACCACTACGCCATGCTGAAGCGTTAATAGAACGCGCGCTGGCGTTAAAGCCTGCCGACGCTGCGCGGCATGCGCCCGTCGATACTGAAACAAAAAAGAGTGTCAAAACCGAGCTCAAGCAGGCGCTCCTGAGCGGCATCTCCTTTGCGGTGCCGTTGATTGTTGCCGGTGGTACGGTGCTGGCCGTGTCGGTATTGCTGGCGCAAATCCTGGGGCTGCAGCACTTGTTCGATCAGGAAAATTCGTGGCTGTGGATGTACCGCAAGCTTGGCGGCGGCATGCTTGGTATGCTGATGGTTCCCGTTCTGGCGGCGTATACCGCTTATTCACTGGCGGATAAACCGGCGCTGACGCCGGGTTTCGCTGCCGGTCTGGCTGCCAATATGATTGGTTCCGGTTTTCTGGGGGCCATCGCAGGCGGGCTGATTGCGGGCTACCTGATGCGCTGGGTGAAAAATCACATACGCCTCAGTAGCCGCTTCAACGGCTTCTTAACCTTTTATCTTTATCCGGTTATTGGCGTGCTGGGCGCAGGCAGCCTGATGCTGTTTGTGATCGGCGAACCGGTGGCCTGGATAAACAACGCGCTCACCGCCTGGCTTAATGGTCTTTCTGGCGCGAATGCGCTGCTCCTGGGCGCGATCCTTGGCTTTATGTGTTCGTTCGATTTGGGCGGGCCGGTCAACAAAGCCTCCTACGCGTTCTGCCTCGGGGCGATGGCCAACGGGGTATATGGCCCCTATGCGATTTTCGCCTCCGTCAAGATGGTCTCGGCCTTTACCGTGACGGCGTCAACGATGCTGGCGCCGAGATTGTTTAAGCCGTTTGAAATTGAAACCGGCAAATCAACGTGGCTGCTTGGCCTCGCGGGCATTACCGAAGGGGCGATACCGATGGCGATTGAAGATCCCCTCCGCGTCATTGGCTCATTTGTGCTGGGCTCCATGGTGACAGGGGCGATTGTTGGCGCGATGGGGATCGGCCTGTCCACGCCGGGCGCAGGCATTTTCTCGCTCTTTTTACTTCATGATGCAGGGCTGAGCGGTGTGGTTGCAGCGGCAGGCTGGTTTGGCGCGGCGCTGGTGGGGACCGCTATCTCCACATTTATTCTGCTGCTCTGGCGACGTCAGGCGGTCAAAACGGGCAAATACATCACTGAAGACGCCATACCGTAAAACGCACAACACAGGAAACGAAGATGAAAGCTGTATCTCGCGTTCATATCACGCCGCATATGCACTGGGACCGTGAGTGGTACTTCACCACCGAAGAGTCGCGTATTCTTCTGGTCAATAATATGGAAGAGATCCTGACCCGTCTGGAGCAGGACGAGGCCTATAAATATTACGTTCTCGACGGTCAGACGGCAGTGCTGGAGGATTACTTTGCCGTCAAGCCCGAAAACCGCTCGCGGGTGAAGGCACTTGTCGAGCGCGGAAAACTGATTATCGGCCCGTGGTATACCCAGACCGATACCACGATCGTCAGCGGCGAGTCGATTGTCCGCAACCTGATGTACGGTATTCGCGACTGTATGGCGTTCGGCGAGCCGATGATGATCGGTTATCTGCCGGATTCGTTTGGGATGTCAGGCCAGCTTCCGCATATTTATAACGGCTTTGGCATTACCCGCACGATGTTCTGGCGCGGCTGTTCTGAACGACACGGTACCGATAAAACCGAATTTCTCTGGCAGAGCCAGGACGGCAGTGAAGTGACGGCACAGGTGCTGCCGCTGGGCTATGCGATTGGTAAGTACTTACCTGAGGATGAGGCCGGGTTACGAAGACGGCTCGACAGTTATTTCGAGGTCCTGGAAAACGCCTCCGTCACCAAAGAGATTTTGCTGCCCAACGGCCACGACCAGATGCCGCTGCAGCAGAACCTTTTTGCGGTGATGGAGAAGCTTCGTGAAATCTATCCGCAACGTCAGTTTGTGATGAGCCGCTTCGAGGAGGTGTTTGACCATATTGAGGCGCGGCGCGATGAACTGGCGACGCTGAAAGGGGAGTTTATCGACGGGAAATACATGCGTGTGCACCGGACAATCGGCTCCACGCGCATGGATATTAAAATCGCCCATGCGCGTATCGAGAATAAAATCGTCAACGTGCTTGAGCCGCTGGCGACGCTTGCCTGGACTCTCGGCTTCGACTATCACCACGGTCTGCTGGAGAAAATGTGGAAAGAGATCCTCAAGAATCACGCCCACGACAGCATCGGCTGCTGCTGCAGCGATAAGGTGCATCGCGAGATTGTCTCCCGCTTTGAGCTGGCTGAGGATATGGCAGACAACCTGGTGCGCTTCTATATGCGCAAGATTGTCGACAACATGCCGCAATCCGACGCCGATAAGCTGGTGATGTTCAACCTGATGCCCTGGCCGCGTGAAGAGGTGATGAACACCACGATTCGGCTGCGCGCCAGCCAGTTTCGTCTGCGTGATGAGAAAGGCAACGAGATCCCGTATTTCATTCGCAGCGCGCGCGAGCTCGACCCTGGTCTCATTGACCGGCAGATTGTCCATTACGGCAACTACGAACCGTTTATGGAGTTTGATATCCAGCTCAGCCAGATCCTGCCGTCGATGGGCTACCGTACGCTGTTTATAGAACCGCGCGTAGCCGGAAAGGTGCTCTCTCCGGCGCAAAACACCGGTGCTTTAATCGAAAATGCTTTCTGGCAGATTGATATAAACGACGACGGTACGCTGCGTCTGCGCGACAAAGAAACCGGCCTGATTTACGACCGGGTACTGGAGATTGAAGAGAGTTCGGATGATGGCGATGAGTACGACTACTCGCCTTCACGGAAAGAGTGGAGACTCACTTCAGCACAGGGCGAGCATCAGGTTGAGGTCATACACGAAGCCTGGCAGAGCAGGGCGGTGATCCGCCACCGTATTGCTGTACCGGCAAACCTCTCTGAACGCGCTGCACGTCAGCGAAAGGGTTCTCTTGATGTGGCATTTGACATTACGCTCAGCCACAACAGCAGACGTATTGATGTGGCGGTGCGTCTGGATAACCAGGCGGATGACCACCGCGTTCGGGTGCTGATCCCCACACCGTTTACGACTCAGCACGTGCTCGCGGATACGCAGTTTGGCACCATGACTCGCCCCGTGCAGGACGCTGCGATGCAACGCTGGCAGGAAGAGGGCTGGAAAGAAGCGCCCGTTCCTGTCTGGAATTTGCTCAACTATGCCGTGCTGCAGGAAAAGCGAAACGGGCTTGCGCTGTTTACAGAAGGACTACGTGAATTTGAAGTGGTGGGCGATACCAAAAAAGCCTTTGCGCTGACTCTGCTGCGCGGCGTGGGGTTACTCGGAAAAGAAGATTTGCTGTTGCGCCCTGGCAGACCTTCGGGGATCAAGATGCCCGTCCCGGATTCCCAGATGCGTGGTCCGTTAACCTGCCGTTTTAGCCTGTTCAGTTTCAGTGGCACCCCTGAAAGCTCGGGCGTCACGCAGCAGGCTAAGGCGTGGTTAACGCCGGTGCAGTGCTATAACAAGATCCCCTGGGATGCGATGAAATTAAACCGTGCGTCGTTCACCACGCCGGAAAGTTACAGTCTGCTGGCGCTTTCCCCGACGGGATGCGTGCTCAGCGCGCTCAAAAAAGCGGAAGATCGGGATGAACTTATTCTTCGCCTGTTCAACCCTTCGGAGTCCAGCGTCTGCGAGACGACGTTATCCGTTAACCCGGCGTTGAAACGGTGCGGCGAAACGGACCTGAATGAACGGTTACTGGATGATCGTAAAGAGCAGGGGATTACCGGCACGTTCAGACCGGGGCAGTCACGAACCTTTAGCATTCTTCTTGCCTGAAAAACGAAAAAAGGCTGCCAAGTGCAGCCTTTTTTCATTAAATAGTCACGCTACGGTGTTAACTTATAGAGCGCGAAAAGTAAATTAAATGTAATTTCGAAGGGTTGCAGTCAAACTCTGGAAAAATAACCTGGCCCGACTACGCTTTAAGGATTGCCCTGCGTCTAAAAGGTGTTTTTCTTTTGCGTTAATTAAAATCACTTCTGTTTATATTTTTTCCCTTCTTCGATAACCAATCACAGCTTTGTATGCACATATCGTTAACATGGTTTTTACCATTCTTACCGCGTTTAAACATAGTTAACATCGGTCGTTGTTTTTGATTTAAATCAAAGTTTAATCCTTGGAAAAAGGTGCTTAAAAGCGCTAAATTGTCCCCGATCAAAATGGTCGAAAAGTGGTAATTTTGCTATAAATTGATCGCCGTCGAAAAACGTAAATATGATTCAATAAAAACCTGTTTATTGTAAGGGTTTTGCAGCGTATTATATTTGCGGGACCAATTTGAGTTTTTTATTAACGTATTTGTAACCTTTCATCACTGCTTTTTCATTCTGTAGAGAATAGGCAACGAAGAAGGGGAGCAGATAACTTTGTATTGGGGCATGCGTGTGGATCCTTTTCCTGGGGTTCACTCTCGGAGTCTTCATGCGATGAGCAAGGAGTCATAATGTTAGACGTAGTCGAACTGTCGCGCTTACAGTTTGCCTTGACCGCGATGTACCACTTCCTGTTTGTGCCGCTGACGCTCGGTATGGCGTTCCTGCTGGCCATCATGGAAACGGTATACGTTCTGTCCGGCAAACAGATTTATAAAGATATGACCAAGTTCTGGGGCAAGTTGTTTGGTATCAACTTCGCACTGGGCGTGGCTACCGGTTTGACCATGGAGTTCCAGTTCGGGACTAACTGGTCATATTATTCCCACTATGTAGGGGATATCTTCGGTGCGCCGCTGGCCATTGAAGGTCTGATGGCCTTCTTCCTCGAATCCACCTTTGTAGGTCTGTTCTTCTTCGGCTGGGACCGTCTGGGCAAAGTCCAGCATATGGCGGTGACCTGGCTGGTGGCATTAGGGTCTAACCTGTCCGCGCTGTGGATCCTGGTGGCAAACGGCTGGATGCAGAACCCGATTGCGTCTGATTTCAACTTCGAAACCATGCGTATGGAGATGGTCAGCTTTGCCGAGCTGGTCCTGAACCCGGTTGCTCAGGTTAAATTCGTCCACACCGTGGCCTCTGGCTATGTGTGCGGCGCGATGTTCATTCTGGGCATCAGCTCCTACTATATGCTGCGTGGTCGTGACTTCGCCTTCGCTAAACGTTCCTTTGCTATCGCTGCAAGCTTCGGTATGGCTGCCATCCTCTCCGTTATCGTGCTGGGTGATGAATCCGGTTATGAAATGGGTGACGTACAGAAAACCAAGCTCGCCGCAATCGAAGCTGAATGGGAAACCCAACCGGCCCCGGCTGCCTTTACCCTGTTCGGTATTCCGGACCAGGACGCCCAGGAAAACCGCTTCGCCATTCAAATTCCTTATGCGCTGGGTATCATCGCCACCCGTTCTGTTGACAAACAGGTGACGGGTCTGAAAGAGCTGATGGAGCAGCACGAAGGCCGTATCCGTAACGGTATGAAAGCCTACGCTCTGCTGGAACAGCTGCGTGACGGTTCTACCGACCAGGCCGTTCGTGACCAGTTCAACGACGTGAAGAAAGATCTGGGCTACGGTCTGCTGCTGAAACGCTATACCCCGAACGTCTCCGACGCGACGGAAGCGCAGATCCAGATGGCAACCAAAGACTCTATTCCACGCGTAGCGCCACTCTACTTTGCATTCCGTATCATGGTAGGCTGCGGCATCATCATGCTGCTGATCATTGCGGCGTCCTTCTGGTCTGTGATTCGTAACCGCATCGGCGAGAAAAAATGGCTGCTGCGTACGGCGCTGTATGCTATCCCGCTGCCGTGGATCGCAATTGAGTCCGGCTGGTTTGTTGCGGAGTATGGACGTCAGCCATGGGCGATTGGTGAGGTGCTGCCAACGGCGGTGGCCAACTCCTCGCTGACAGCAGGCGATCTGATCTTCTCAATGCTGCTGATCTGTGGTCTCTACACCCTGTTCCTGGTGGCTGAACTGTTCCTGATGTTCAAGTTCGCGCGCCTTGGCCCAAGCAGCCTGAAAACCGGTCGCTATCACTACGAGCAGTCCGGTGTGACTACTCAGCCGGCACGCTAAGACAGGAGTCATCAAATGATCGATTATGAAGTATTGCGTTTTATCTGGTGGCTGTTGATCGGTGTTCTGCTGATCGGTTTTGCTGTCACGGATGGTTTCGACATGGGGGTGGGGATGCTCACCCGTTTCCTCGGTCGTAATGACACCGAGCGTCGAATCATGATCAACTCCATCGCCCCACACTGGGACGGTAACCAGGTGTGGCTGATCACCGCAGGCGGCGCGCTGTTTGCTGCCTGGCCGATGGTTTACGCGGCTGCGTTTTCCGGTTTCTACGTGGCGATGATTCTGGTTCTGGCGTCTTTATTCTTCCGTCCGGTCGGTTTCGACTACCGTTCCAAGATTGAAGACACCCGCTGGCGTAACATGTGGGACTGGGGCATCTTCATTGGTAGCTTCGTTCCACCGCTGGTGATTGGTGTGGCATTCGGTAACCTGCTACAGGGTGTACCGTTCCACATGGACGAGTACATGCGTCTTTACTACACCGGTAACTTCTTCCAGCTGCTGAATCCGTTTGGTCTGCTGGCAGGCGTAGTCAGTGTGGCGATGATCATCACCCAGGGCGCAACCTATCTGCAGATGCGTACTGTTGGTGAGCTGCATCTGCGTTCTCGTGCAACGGCTCAGGTTGCTGCCCTGATCACACTGGTCTGCTTCGCGCTGGCAGGTGTTTGGGTGGTCTACGGTATTGATGGTTACGTGGTGACGTCTGCGATTAACCACGTCGCGCCGTCTAACCCGCTGACCAAAGAAGTGGCGCGTGAGGCCGGTGCATGGCTGGTGAACTTCAACGCGATGCCTGTGCTGTGGGCTATTCCGGCGTTGGGTGTGTTGCTGCCGCTGCTGACGGTTCTGACGTCTCGTCTGGAAAAAGGCGCTCTGGCGTTCGTGTTCTCATCACTGACGCTGGCGTGCATCATCCTGACTGCAGGTATCGCTATGTTCCCATTCGTGATGCCATCCAGCACCATGCTGAATGCTAGCCTGACCATGTGGGATGCAACCTCCAGCCATATGACGCTGAACTTAATGACTTATGTTGCTTGCGTGTTCGTTCCGATTGTTCTGGCCTACACCATCTGGTGTTACTGGAAAATGTTCGGTCGTATCACTAAAGAACATATCGAAAGCAACACCCACTCTATGTACTAAGTAAGGAGCTGAATATGTGGTATTTCGCATGGATTTTAGGGACGCTTCTTGCCTGTGCTTTTGGTGTCATCACTGCCCTGGCGCTTGAGCACGTTGAAGCGACCAAAGCGGGTGAAGAAAAACACTAATGAATATTATCGCAACGTTATATGCGGTAATGGATAAGCGCCCGTTACGGGCGCTTTCTTTAGTGATGGCATTACTGCTGGCAGGGTGTATCTTCTGGGACCCTTCGCGTTTTGCAGCGAAGACCAGTGAGCTTGAGATCTGGCACGGCTTTCTCATTATGTGGGCGGTGTGCGCAGGTGTGATCCACGGCGTAGGCTTTCGTCCGAAAGCGATTCACTGGCAGGGCATTTTCTGCCCGCTTATTGCCGATATCGTGCTGCTTGCTGGATTGATTTTCTTCTTCTTCTGAATAAGAAATGTCCGTTAACCATATGGGCTTACCCGAGCCCATAAAAATTTACTCTCCGTTTACTTTCTCCCATTCCAAACCATCATTCCCGCGCGTATAGTAGCGAAGTTTAAAGCATAAACTTTTGTTGCATTACCGGGATGTAAAGTGAATACAACGCTGTTTCGATGGCCGGTTCGTGTCTATTACGAAGATACCGATGCCGGTGGTGTGGTTTACCACGCCAGCTACGTTGCTTTTTATGAACGGGCACGCACAGAGATGCTGCGCCATCATCACTTTAGTCAACAGGTACTGTTGGCTGAGCGAGTTGCCTTTGTGGTACGCAAGATGACGCTTGAGTATTTTGCGCCTGCCAGACTCGACGATATGCTCGAAGTCCAAACTGAAATTACATCAATGCGCGGAACCTCGCTGGTTTTCACGCAGCGGATAGTCAATGCAGAGAACACCGTACTGAACTCAGCTGAAGTACTGATTGTCTGTGTTGATCCAACCATAATGAAGCCTCGTGCGCTTCCTAAGTCTATTGTCGCGGAGTTTAAGCAGTGACTGACATGAATATCCTTGATTTGTTCCTGAAGGCAAGCCTTCTGGTTAAACTTATCATGCTGATTTTGATTGGTTTTTCAATCGCATCCTGGGCCATCATCATCCAGAGAACGCGTATTCTCAATGCGGCTGGCCGTGAAGCGGAAGCGTTTGAAGACAAGTTCTGGTCGGGTATCGAACTGTCCCGTCTGTATCAGGAAAGTCAGGGTCGTCGCGATAGTCTCGCTGGCTCCGAACAAATTTTCTACAGCGGATTCAAAGAGTTTGCCCGTCTGCACCGTGCGAACAGCCATGCACCTGAAGCGGTGGTGGAAGGGGCCTCGCGTGCGATGCGTATCTCCATGAACCGCGAGCTGGAAAATCTTGAAACGCACATTCCTTTCCTGGGAACGGTGGGGTCCATCAGCCCGTATATCGGCCTGTTTGGTACGGTGTGGGGGATTATGCACGCCTTTATCGCGCTGGGCGCAGTGAAGCAGGCGACGTTGCAGATGGTTGCACCGGGTATTGCAGAAGCACTGATTGCAACCGCTATCGGTCTGTTTGCGGCAATCCCGGCGGTTATGGCTTACAACCGTCTGAACCAGCGCGTGAATAAACTGGAACTGAACTACGACAACTTCATGGAAGAGTTCACCGCGATTCTGCACCGTCAGGCGTTTACCAGCACCGAGAGCAACAAGGGGTAAACCATGGCCAGATCGCGTGGACGAGGTCGTCGCGAGCTCAAGTCCGAAATCAATATCGTTCCGCTGCTGGACGTACTGCTGGTGTTGCTGCTGATCTTTATGGCGACAGCGCCCATCATTACCCAGAGCGTGGAAGTTGATCTGCCGGATGCGACAGAATCACAGGCGGTAAGCACCAATGACGATCCTCCGGTCATCATTGAGGTTTCCGGCGTAGGGCAATACAGCGTCGTGGTAGAGAAAGATCGTATGGATCAGCTACCGCCGGAGCAGGTGATTGCTGAAGCGCAACGACGCCTGGAGTCAAATCCGAAAACGGTCTTCTTAATCGGTGGTGCGAAAGACGTGCCTTACGATGAAATTATTAAAGCGCTGAACTTGCTACATAGTGCGGGTGTTAAGTCTGTCGGCTTAATGACTCAGCCTATTTGATCATCCGCGTAGTTTTTGGGAACCGATAGTGTCAAAGGCAACCGAACAGAACGACAAGCTTAAGCGAGCGATAATCGTCTCCGCAGTGCTGCATGTGATCCTTTTTGCAGGGCTGATCTGGAGTTCGTTCGACGAGCATATTGATGCATCAGGCGGCGGTGGCGGTTCTTCTATCGACGCCGTCATGGTGGATCCCGGTGCGGTCGTGCAGAACTATAACCGTCAGCAACAGCAGCAGGCGAGTGCAAAACGGGCTGAAGAGCAGCGAGAAAAACAGGCGCAACAGCAAGCGGAGGAACTGCGTGAAAAGCAGGCCGCCGAGCAGGAACGTCTGAAGCAGCTTGAGAAAGAACGTTTGCAGGCGCAGGAAGCCGCGAAAGAGCAGGCAGAACAGCAGAAGCAAGCCGAAGAGGCCGCGAAGAAAGCCCAGGAACAGCAAAAGCAGGCGGAAGAGGCGGCAGCGAAAGCCGCAGCGGATGCCAAAGCACAGGCTGATGCCCAGGCGAAATTAGCGGCAGAAGCGGCGAAGAAAGCCGCTGCCGACGCCCAGAAGAAAGCGGAAGCGGAAGCCGCGAAGAAAGCCGCCGCTGATGCTCAGAAGAAAGCGGAAGCGGAAGCCGCGAAAAAAGCCGCTGCTGATGCTCAGAAGAAAGCGGAAGCCGAAGCTGCGAAAAAAGCGGCTCAGGAAGCCGAGAAGAAAGCGGCTGCCGAGGCTGCGAAGAAAGCCGCCGCTGCCGAGAAAGCTGCCGCAGAAAAAGCCGCCGCTGCTGAAAAAGCGGCTGCGGAGAAGAAAGCTGCCGCCGAGAAAGCGGCTGCCGACAAAAAAGCTGCAGCTGAGAAGGCTGCTGCCGATAAAAAAGCGGCTGCTGAAAAAGCTGCAGCGAAAAAGGCTGCTGCAGAGAAAGCTGCTGCCGCTGCGGGCGTTGACGATCTGCTGGGCGATCTCAGTTCCGGTAAGAATGCGCCGAAAACAGGCGGTGGGGCGAAAGGAAACAACGCAGCACCGACAGGAAGTGGTAACACTAAGAGCAACGGTGCGACAGGGGCTGAAATCAATGGCTATGCTGCGCAGATTAAATCCGCTATCGAAAGCCGATTCTATGATGCGTCTTCCTATACCGGTAAAACGTGTACGCTGCGTATAAAACTGGCGCCGGACGGCATGCTTCTTGATATTAAGTCTGAAGGTGGGGATCCCGCTTTGTGTACTGCAGCTCAGGCTGCAGCACGTCAGGCGAAGATGCCTAAACCACCGTCTCAGGCAGTCTACGAAGTCTTTAAAAATGCACCGCTGGACTTCAAACCTTAAGTTACATTTTCCCCGTGCAAACGGGGAAAAATAGACCAGGTTTAGTCACAGGGTTTAGTAGTTTTGTCTATTTGGGTTTGTTAACATTCTGCTAAATTATCGTGGGTAAGGTTACCCAGATAAGGGAGATATGATGAAGCAGGCATTACGTGTAGCATTTAGTTTCTTAATGCTGTGGGCAGCTGTACTGCACGCAGAAGTACGTATCGAGATCACCCAGGGGGTGGACTCGGCACGCCCAATCGGTGTAGTTCCATTCCAGTGGGCTGGCCCTGGTGCGGCGCCTGAAGATGCCGGCGGCATCGTGGCAGCTGACCTGCGTAACAGCGGTAAATTCAACCCGTTAGATCGTTCTCGTCTGCCTCAGCAGCCGGGTAGCGCGCAGGAAGTTCAGCCTGCCGCGTGGTCTGCACTGGGCATTGATGCCGTGGTTGTGGGTCAGGTTACCCCTAACCCGGACGGCTCTTACAACGTGGCCTGGCAGCTGGTGGATACCGGTGGTGCACCGGGTACCGTTCTGGCTCAGAACTCTTACAAGGTCACTAAACAGTACCTGCGCTATGCGGCTCACGCTGCCAGCGATGCGGTATTCGAAAAACTGACCGGTATTAAAGGTGCGTTCCGTACCCGTATCGCCTATGTGGTACAGACCAACGGCGGCCAGTTCCCGTATGAGCTGCGCGTCTCTGACTACGACGGTTACAACCAGTTCCTGGTGAAACGCTCTTCTCAGCCACTGATGTCTCCAGCCTGGTCTCCGGACGGGTCTAAACTGGCTTACGTGACCTTCGAAAGCGGTCGTTCTGCGCTGGTTATCCAGACGCTGGCTAACGGTGCTGTTCGTCAGGTGGCGTCGTTCCCGCGTCACAACGGTGCGCCTTCGTTCTCGCCGGACGGCTCTAAGCTGGCCTTTGCGCTGTCCAAAACCGGTAGCCTGAACCTGTACGTGATGGACATTGGTTCTGGTCAGATCCGTCAGGTGACGGATGGTCGCAGCAACAACACGGAACCATCCTGGTTCCCGGACAGCCAGAACCTGGCGTTTACCTCTGACCAGGCAGGCCGTCCACAAATCTATAAAGTGAACATCAACGGCGGGGCTCCGCAGCGTATCACCTGGGAAGGCTCTCAGAACCAGAACGCAGATGTGAGCAGCGACGGTAAATTTATGGTAATGGTCAGCTCCAACGGTGGGCAGCAGCACATTGCCAAACAAGATCTGGTAGCGGGTGGCGTCCAAGTTCTGTCGTCAACGTTCCTGGATGAAACGCCAAGTCTGGCACCTAACGGCACTATGGTAATCTACAGCTCTTCTCAGGGGATGGGATCTGTGCTGAATCTGGTTTCTACAGATGGGCGTTTCAAAGCGCGTATTCCGGCAACTGATGGACAGGTAAAATCCCCTGCCTGGTCGCCGTATCTGTAAATAATAATTAATTGATTACTAAAGGAATCATAGAAATGCAACTGAACAAAGTGCTGAAGGGGCTGATGATCGCTCTGCCTGTAATGGCAATCGCAGCGTGTTCTTCTAACAAGAACGCCAGCAATGACCAGAGCGGCGAAGGCATGATGGGTGCCGGCACCGGTATGGACGCGAACGGCAATGGCAACATGTCCTCTGAAGAGCAAGCGCGTCTTCAGATGCAGCAGCTGCAGCAGAACAACATCGTTTACTTCGATCTGGATAAATACGACATCCGTTCTGACTTCGCTGCGATGCTGGATGCTCACGCTAACTTCCTGCGTAGCAACCCGTCTTACAAAGTCACCGTAGAAGGTCACGCGGACGAACGTGGTACTCCAGAGTACAACATCTCCCTGGGTGAACGTCGTGCTAACGCTGTTAAAATGTACCTGCAGGGTAAAGGCGTTTCTGCTGACCAGATCTCCATCGTTTCTTACGGTAAAGAAAAACCTGCAGTACTGGGTCATGACGAAGCGGCTTACGCCAAAAACCGTCGTGCCGTACTGGTTTACTAAGAGAATTGCATGAGCAGTAACTTCAGACATCATCTGTTGAGTCTGTCGTTACTGGTTGGAATAGCGGCCCCCTGGGCCGCTTTTGCTCAGGCACCAATCAGTAGTGTCGGCTCAGGCTCGGTGGAAGACCGGGTCACTCAACTCGAGCGTATCTCTAACGCTCACAGTCAGCTTTTAACCCAACTCCAGCAACAACTTTCCGATAACCAAACTGATATTGACTCCCTCCGTGGTCAGATTCAGGAGAGCCAGTATCAGCTTAACCAGGTTGTGGAACGTCAAAAGCAGATCTTGCTGCAGGTTGATAGCCTGAGCAGCGGGGGGGCAGCAGCGCAACCAGCAGCGGGCGATCAAAGCGGAGCGGCCACAGACGCGCCAGCGCCTTCAGCCGATGCCTCTGCTGCGACAGGGGCGCCTGTGCAGAGCGGTGACGCGAACACGGATTACAACGCGGCCATTGCACTGGTACAGGATAAATCGCGCCAGGATGATGCTATCGTTGCGTTTCAGAACTTCGTTAAGAAGTACCCGGATTCCACTTACCAGCCAAACGCAAATTACTGGCTGGGTCAGTTGAATTACAACAAGGGTAAAAAGGACGATGCGGCGTTTTATTTCGCTTCTGTGGTGAAAAATCACCCGAAATCGCCAAAAGCGCCTGATGCGATGTTTAAGGTCGGCGTGATCATGCAGGACAAAGGTGACACTGCGAAAGCCAAAGCGGTTTATCAGCAGGTGGTTGCAAAATTCCCGGGCACGGAAGGGGCCAAACAGGCGCAAAAACGTCTGAGTTCGATGGGATGATTATCGCATGACCAGAAATCGCGTTATTTCTGGTCGTGCAGCATGATTACTAAGCAGTTAAGTGATCTTCATCGAAATTTTTGTTGCGCAGAATTCTTAAATCAGTAATATATGCCGCCGTTGCCACGGGATATCAAACAACGTGAAAGCAGCGTAAAAGTGGGTCGTTAGCTCAGTTGGTAGAGCAGTTGACTTTTAATCAATTGGTCGCAGGTTCGAATCCTGCACGACCCACCACTTAAAGCAGTTCCGGCAGTACAGAGTGGGTGATTAGCTCAGTTGGTAGAGCATCTCCTTTACACGGAGGGGGTCGGCGGTTCGAGCCCGTCATCACCCACCACTCGGGTCGTTAGCTCAGTTGGTAGAGCAGTTGACTTTTAATCAATTGGTCGCAGGTTCGAATCCTGCACGACCCACCAATTTTAATGTCTTACTCAGATATTAAACGTGAAGGATAACGTTGCTTTAGCAACGGCCCGAAGGGCGAGGCGAAGCCGAGTCATCCTGCACGACCCACCACTTCAAACGTGGAACCGAGTAAAATCTTCGAAGTCAGCACCCGAATGGGTCGTTAGCTCAGTTGGTAGAGCAGTTGACTTTTAATCAATTGGTCGCAGGTTCGAATCCTGCACGACCCACCACTTCGAAGAAAAATCCCGCAAGGGGTCGTTAGCTCAGTTGGTAGAGCAGTTGACTTTTAATCAATTGGTCGCAGGTTCGAATCCTGCACGACCCACCAATGTTAAAAAGCGCCCTAAAGGCGCTTTTTTGCTATCTGCAATACAACAAATGCTCCGCACATCTATTCCCGGTGACTTTTCACTCCAGATTCGCTATCTTGTTTAGTATACAAAACACAGTTGCCCTGCGTTTTGCTATGTCAGGCAAAAGAAAGGCAATATTGTTAAGCCAGTAAAACGAGAAGCCATAATGAGCGTGATGTTTGATCCTGAAGCCGCAATCTATCCCTTCCCGCCGAAGCCTGTTCCGCTGAGCATGGATGAAAAGCAGTTCTACCGTGAGAAAATCAAGCGTCTTCTCAAAGAGCGAGATGCCGTGATGGTGGCACATTACTACACCGACCCGGAAATCCAGCAGCTGGCGGAAGAGACCGGAGGCTGTATTTCTGACTCTCTGGAGATGGCGCGCTTTGGTGCAAAACATCCTGCTTCCACGCTCCTGGTTGCGGGGGTGCGTTTTATGGGGGAAACGGCAAAAATCCTTAGCCCTGAAAAAACCATCCTGATGCCAACGCTGAACGCGGAGTGTTCACTGGATCTCGGCTGTCCGATTGACGAATTCTCGGCCTTCTGCGATGCCCATCCTGACCGGACCGTGGTGGTGTACGCCAATACGTCCGCTGCAGTGAAAGCGCGCGCAGACTGGGTTGTTACGTCGAGCATCGCCGTTGAACTGATTGAGCACCTGGACAGCCTGGGTGAGAAGATTATCTGGGCACCCGACCGCCATCTGGGAAGCTACGTCCAGAAGCAGACCGGGGCAGACGTGCTCTGCTGGCAGGGCGCCTGCATCGTTCATGACGAGTTCAAGACGCAGGCACTGTCCCGCATGAAGGCGCTTTACCCTGATGCCGCTATTCTTGTTCATCCTGAATCACCGCAGTCGATTGTCGACATGGCCAATGCCGTGGGTTCAACCAGCCAGCTTATTAATGCTGCCAGAACGTTGCCGCATAAGCAGCTTATCGTGGCGACCGATCGCGGTATCTTCTACAAGATGCAGAAGGCCGTGCCGGAGAAAGAGCTCCTCGAAGCGCCAACCGCAGGCGAGGGGGCCACGTGCCGCAGCTGTGCGCACTGCCCGTGGATGGCGATGAACGGCCTGAAAGCGATTGCCGAAGGGTTAGAAACCGGCGGTGCGTCGCATGAAATCCATGTGGATGCCGCTCTGCGTGAAGGCGCGTTAGTTCCACTTAACCGCATGCTGGATTTTGCGGCTACACTACGTACTTAATTCACTACGTCCCGGGGAAAAGATGGATTTTTTTAGCACACAAAACATTCTGGTTCATATACCGATTGGTGCAGGTGGCTATGACCTGTCATGGATTGAGGCCGTTGGCACGCTGGCGGGATTACTCTGTATCTGGCTCGCAAGCCTGGAGAAGATCAGCAATTACGCGTTCGGGCTCATTAACGTTACGCTGTTTGCGATTATCTTCTTCCAGATCCAGCTCTACGCAAGCTTGCTTTTGCAGCTGTTCTTTTTTGCGGCCAATATCTACGGGTGGTACGCGTGGTCTCGGCAGAACAGCCAGCAGGAGGCCGAGCTGCAGATCCGCTGGTTACCCTTGCCGAAAGCCATCGCCTGGTTTGTCGCGTGTGTGGTCGCCATTGGTTTAATGACGGTCTACATCAACCCGGTATTTGCTTTCCTGACCCGTATTGCTGTGGCGGCCATGTCCGGCATCGGGTTACAGGTGACAATGCCTGTGCTTCAACCGGATGCTTTCCCGTTCTGGGATTCCTGCATGATGGTGTTGTCCATTGCGGCGATGATCCTGATGACCCGTAAATACGTTGAGAACTGGCTGCTGTGGGTCATCATCAATGTCATCAGCGTGGTGATTTTCGCCCTGCAGGGCGTCTATGCGATGTCTCTGGAATATCTGCTGTTGACCTTCATTGCCCTGAACGGAAGCCGGATGTGGATTAACAGCGCGCGTGAGCGAGGCTCTCACGCGCTCTCCAGTTAATGGTGGTGATGATGTGAATGGTCGGACTGCGCCTCATTCAGGTGGCAATCCGGCCCGTTACAGGGCTGGTACTCCATCTGGATGGTCGCGTGACCAATTTCATAGTGATGTTCAAGAAAGTGCTGGATGCGTTCGAGCAGCGCATCGTGGTCGTGCGGCGGGATCACCTGGACGTGCAACGTCATAACCGGTTTCTCGCCCACCAGCCAGACGTGCACGTGGTGGACGTTACGTACTTCAGGAACTGAACGATGCAGATTACGCTTTAACTCGGCGATATCCACAGAGGCGGGCGCCCCCTCCAGCAACTCATTGACGCTCTCCTTCAATAGCCGCCAGGCGCTGCGTAACACCAGACACGAGACCAGTACAGAAAGAATAGGGTCGACAGGCGTCCAGCCGGTGTAGAGGATCACCAGTGCGGCAACAATGGCTCCCACCGAGCCCAGTAAATCTCCCATCACATGCAGAGCCGCGGCGCGTACGTTAAGGTTCTTTTCACCACTGCCGCGATGCAAAATCCAGAAGGCCAGAAGATTGGCAAGCAGCCCCGCCACGGCGATCGCCATCATTGTCATCCCGGCGACCGGCTGAGGGTGTCTGAAGCGCTGAATGGCCTCCCAGACGATAAGAAGGGTAATGACCACCAGCGCAATCGCATTAACAAACGCGGCAAGCGTCGTCAGCCTCAGCCAGCCGAATGTATGGCGTGCATTAGGAGGACGACGGGCAAACTGTACGGCCAGGAGGGCAAAAAGCAGCGCTGCTGCATCGGTAAGCATATGTCCGGCGTCAGCCAGCAGCGCCAGGGAGCCGGAGATCAAACCGCCGATGACCTCAATAATCATGAAGGTGGCGGTAACGCCGAAGGCCAGCAGCAAGCGTTTAGCGTTGTCGTCGCCGGAGGCGTGGGAATGTGTGTGAGCCATGTTATCTTTCCTGATTCGTTATTGTTATTAGTGTAGCGTTTTTAATAAGTTACTCAAAAAGAAAGGAGAGCCTGAGCTCTCCTTTCGCAGTTAAATCAATAACCGGTTACTGGGTTGTACCATCCGTTTTGGTATTGGCATCATCGCCCACTTTGTCATTCGCGTCCGGGCAACGGCCGTCTTTACACATTGTGTTTTTGTGAACCTCATCCTTGCTCATATTGTCATGATTCATGGTGCCGGAGTCGGTACCATCAGGGTGCAGCATCGTGCCGCCGGTATTCGTGTTGCCGTTATTAATTTGGCTGTTATCGACATTGTTCGGGGCGACATTCTGTTTGGCATCAGGGGCCACCTGGCCTGCTGACGCAGCCGCGTTAGCATCGCCGTTACCCGATGAGCTCGTTTCAGCCGCAAGAACGCTGCCGCTTGCCAGGGTGAGGGTTGCCGTCAGGAAGAGAGTTGCCAGTTTCGTCATTTTCATCATGGTGCTCCTGTTCTTGTCGTTACGCTGGATAACATTCTCCAACAGTGCATCTTTTTCAGAGGCGAAAGATCCCGCCAGACGGACTTACGTCAGTAGGGAATCGCGTTTAATAAAGCAAAAATGGTTGTTACAGTTAAAAAGCTTAGGTTAGATCTCGTTTTTCGCTATTTTGTGGCGATTTTTAGGCGAATTCCAGGAATTATCTGCGTGAAGTGTAAAACCGTGTTTACACTTCCTGGTCGACAAGATAGATTGAAAGGATTGCTTTCATTACAAAAGATATGGCAGAGCTGGAAAGAAGATGAATTATCAGAACGACGATTTACGCATTAAAGAGATCAATGAGTTATTACCTCCTGTAGCACTCCTTGAGAAATTCCCCGCCACTGAAAATGCCGCAAACACGGTTTCTCATGCTCGTAAAGCGATCCACAAGATCCTGAAAGGTAATGACGATCGTCTTCTGGTGGTGATTGGCCCGTGCTCAATCCACGATCCTGCCGCGGCAAAAGAGTATGCCGCGAGACTGCTTAAGCTGCGCGAAGAGCTTAAAGATGAGCTGGAAATTGTGATGCGCGTGTACTTTGAAAAGCCGCGCACCACCGTTGGCTGGAAAGGGCTGATTAACGATCCGCATATGGACAACAGCTTCCAGATTAACGACGGCCTGCGTATTGCGCGCAAGCTGCTGCTGGAGATTAACGACAGTGGCCTGCCAGCCGCCGGTGAGTTCCTGGATATGATTACGCCACAATATCTGGCAGACCTGATGAGCTGGGGCGCCATTGGCGCGCGTACCACTGAATCTCAGGTTCACCGTGAACTGGCGTCCGGCCTCTCTTGCCCGGTGGGTTTTAAAAACGGTACCGATGGCACCATCAAAGTCGCTATTGACGCCATCAATGCGGCAGGGGCACCACACTGCTTCCTGTCCGTGACCAAATGGGGTCACTCTGCCATTGTTAACACCAGCGGTAACGGTGACTGCCATATCATTCTGCGCGGCGGTAAAGAGCCTAACTACAGCGCAAAACATGTCGCGGAAGTGAAGGTCGGGCTGGAAAAAGCGGGGCTGCCGCCTCAGGTGATGATCGACTTCAGCCACGCCAACTCCAGCAAGCAGTTTAAAAAGCAGATGGAAGTCGGCGCAGATGTTTGTCAGCAGATTGCTGGCGGCGAGAAAGCGGTGATAGGGGTGATGATTGAAAGCCATCTGGTTGAGGGTAACCAGAACCTCGAAGGCAGCGAGCCGCTGGTCTATGGCAAGAGCGTGACGGATGCCTGCATTGGCTGGGAAGATACCGACGCCATCCTGCGTCAGCTGGCGAATGCGGTAAAAGCCCGTCGCGGTTGATTCTCCCGGCTCAAATAAAAAAGCGCGGAAGGCTCCGCGCTTTTTTTATGTCCGGCGAAAATTACTTCGCTTTACCCTGGTTCGCAACAGCCGCGGCTTTCGCTGCGATCTCATCCGCGTTACCCAGATAGTAGTGTTTGATTGGCTTGAAGTTTTCGTCGAACTCATACACCAGCGGTACGCCAGTCGGGATGTTCAGTTCGAGGATCTCGTCTTCACCCATGTTGTCCAGGTATTTCACCAGCGCACGCAGGGAGTTACCGTGAGCGGCGATGATCACGCGCTCACCGCTTTTCAGGCGTGGCAGAATGGTTTCGTTCCAGTAAGGAACAACGCGGTCAATGGTCAGCGCCAGGCTCTCGGTGGTTGGCAGCTCAGCGTCGGTCAGTTTCGCGTAACGCGGGTCGTGGCCCGGATAGCGCTCGTCATCTTTGGTTAGCTCTGGTGGGGTTACCGCGAAGCCGCGACGCCACTGTTTAACCTGCTCGTCACCGTACTTCTCAGCGGTTTCGGCTTTGTTCAGACCCTGCAGCGCACCGTAGTGACGCTCGTTCAGTTTCCAGGATTTCTCAACCGGCAGCCAGGCCTGATCCAGCTCGTCCAGCACGTTCCACAGGGTGTGGATGGCACGTTTCAGCACAGAGGTGTAAGCAAAATCAAAGCTGAAGCCTTCTTCTTTCAGCAGTTTACCTGCTGCTTTTGCTTCGCTTACGCCTTTCTCAGACAGATCAACGTCGTACCAACCGGTGAAGCGGTTTTCGTTGTTCCACTGGCTTTCGCCGTGGCGCACCAGAACCAGCTTAGTAATAGCCATCTCTTACTCCTCAAGCATTTTTAGAATGATAACAATTCTCATTATATTGCCGTGGCCGTGCCAGCAGCAACGCTTAACCCTAACCATAGCGAAAATAGTCTCTGAGTGTAAGGTGCTTGTGAATCCAGGGTTATGATTTTGTCTGCGATTGGCGCTATTTTCAGCAAGGCGTGCAGAAAAAAGCCCTCCAGGGGAGGGCTGACGATGTTGCGGCCGGAGGTTAAGCGTGCGGAGTAAAATGATACTCGGTGACGCTGACGTACTCTTCACCCGGGCGCAGCACACAGTCCGGCTGTGGCCATTCGGGATGGTTCGGGCTGTCCGGCAGGAACTCGCTTTCCAGCGCCAGACCTTGCCAGTCGCTGTACTCGCCGTGCTCACGTGCGGTTGTCCCGCCAAGATAGTTACCGGAGTAGAATTGCAGGGCAGGGGCGCTGGTGTAGACCGTCATCTGCAGTTTTTCATCCGCAGACCAGACCTGTGCAGCAGGCTGTTTCACATCGCCTTGTGCGTGCAGCAGGAACGCGTGGTCGTAACCTTTCACCTTGCGCTGATCGTCATCGCTCAGGAAATCCTGGGCGATGGATTTTGCGTTGCGGAAGTCAAAGCTGGTACCTTCCACGGGCTTCAGCCCCTGATACGGAATGCCCATCTCGTCCACCGGCAAATAGGCATCCGCAAGGATCTGCAGCTTATGGTTACGCACATCGCACTGATTACCGTCCAGATTGAAGTAGGCGTGGTTGGTCAGGTTGACCGGACAAGGCTTATCGACCGTCGCACGGTATTCAATGGCGATACGGTTGTCGTCGGTCAGCGTAAAGCGTGCAAACGCGGTAAGGTTACCCGGGAATCCCTGGTCGCCATCCAGCGAGTCAAGTGAAAATAGCACTCCCCGGTCGTTTTGCTGGACAATTTTCCAGCGGCGTTTGTCAAATCCTTCCGGTCCACCATGCAGCTGGTTCTCACCCTGGCTTGGCAGCAACGTGTAGCGAACACCGTCGAGCTCAAAACGGCTTTTCGCAATGCGGTTCGCATAGCGCCCGACGGACGCGCCAAGATAGGCGGCCTGGTTGATATACTGCTCAGGCGAGGCGCAGCCGAGAAGGGTTTCGCGCACGCTGCCGTCTGGCATTGGTACGCGGGCGGAAAGTAGGGTGGCACCCCAGTCCATGAGCGTAACAACCATCCCCGCGCTGTTGCGCAGGGTTAACAGGCGATACGGCAGACCATCCGGTGCGAGGGTTGGCGTTTCGTTTAGCACTGTCCGGCTCCTTGTGATGCTTTACAAACATAGAACGTTTCTTTAATGCCCGTTTTGGCTTCGTACTGTTTCTCCACCGCCGACTGGACGGCCGGGACGAGATCTTCCGGCACCAGAGCGACGATGCAGCCACCAAAACCACCGCCCGTCATGCGTACACCGCCTTTATCGCCGATGACCGCTTTGACAATCTCCACCAGGGTGTCGATTTGCGGAACGGTGATTTCGAAGTAATCGCGCATGGAGGCGTGGGACTCTGCCATCAGTTCCCCCATACGTTTCAGGTCTCCTTTTGCCAGCGCGGAAGCGGCTTCAACGGTTCGGGCGTTTTCGGTCAGCACATGACGAACGCGTTTTGCCACTACCGGATCCAGCTCGTGCGCCACTTTGTTGAATTCATCAAGCGTCACGTCGCGCAGGGCCGGCTGCTGGAAGAAGCGTGCGCCGGTTTCGCACTGCTCGCGGCGGGTGTTGTACTCGCTGCCCACCAGCGTACGTTTAAAGTTGCTGTTGATAATCACGACCGCGGCACCCTTTGGCAGGGGAACGGCTTTGGTTCCAAGCGTTCGGCAGTCAATCAGTAACGCATGCTCTTTTTTGCCCAGCGCGGAGATAAGCTGGTCCATGATGCCGCAGTTGCAGCCCACAAACTGATTCTCCGCTTCCTGGCCGTTCAGTGCGATTTGCGCCCCGTCCAGCGGCAGATGGTACAGCTGCTGGAAGACGGTTCCCACCGCCACTTCCAGGGATGCCGACGAGCTTAAACCGGCCCCTTGTGGCACGTTGCCGCTGATGACGAGATCTGCACCGCCAAAATTCTTGTTACGCTTTTGCAGATGTTTCACCACGCCGCGCACATAGTTGGACCACTGCTGGCTGTCGTGGATAACAATCGGGGCATCGAGGGAAAACTCGTCCATCTCATTACCGTAATCCGCCGCAATCACGCGCACTTTGTGGTCATCGCGCTTTGCGCAGGCGATCACCGTCTGGTAATCAATGGCACAGGGCAGAACAAAACCGTCGTTGTAGTCGGTGTGTTCACCAATCAGGTTTACGCGGCCAGGTGCCTGGATAACGTGGGTGGCAGGGTAGCCAAATTTTTCAGCAAACAGGGATTGTGTTTTATCTTTCAGACTCATTTATTAGACTCCTGATTCGCGATAATGGACATCGCTAACGGCACGCAGGCGTTCTGCGGCCTGTTCTGCCGTCAGGTCACGCTGGGTTTCCGCCAGCATTTCATAGCCCACCATAAATTTACGCACCGTCGCAGAACGCAGCAGCGGCGGATAGAAATGGGCATGCAACTGCCAGTGTTGATTCTCTTCGCCGTTAAACGGTGCGCCGTGCCAGCCCATTGAGTACGGGAAGGAGCACTGGAACAGATTGTCGTAACGGCTGGTCAGCTTTTTCAGCGCCAGCGCAAGATCGTCACGCTGTGCGTCGCTGAGATCCGTAATGCGCTGAACATGTGCTTTAGGCAGCAGCAGCGTTTCAAAGGGCCACGCCGCCCAGTACGGCACAACGGCCAGCCAGTGTTCCGTTTCGACCACAGTACGGCTACCGTCGGCCAGTTCACGCCGGGTGTAGTCCACCAGCATCGGGGAGCCGTTTTCCGCGTAATAGGCTTTTTGCAGGCGATCTTCTCGTTCGGCTTCGTTGGGCAGGAAACTGTTCGCCCAGATCTGCCCGTGTGGATGCGGGTTAGAGCAGCCCATCGCGGCGCCTTTATTTTCGAATACCTGCACCCACGGATAAGTCTGGCCCAGCTCCGCAGTTTGTGCCTGCCAGGTGCTCACCACCTCTTTCAGCGCATCAACGCTAAGCTCCGGTAGCGTTTTGCTGTGATCGGGCGAGAAGCAGATCACGCGGCTGGTTCCCCGGGCGCTTTCACAACGCATCAGCGGATCATCGCTCTGCGGCGCGTCCGGCGTGTCGGTCATGAGCGCGGCAAAATCGTTGGTGAAAACGAAGGTGCCTTTGTAGTCCGGGTTTTTATCTCCCGTTACGCGGGTGTTGCCCGGACACAGGAAGCAGTCCGGGTCGTGCTGTGGCAGCGTCTGTTTTGCAGGCGTCTCTTGCGCCCCCTGCCAGGGGCGCTTGGCGCGATGCGGAGACACCAAAATCCATTGCCCGCTAAGCGGGTTAAAACGACGATGCGGATGATCGACGGGATTGAATGAAGTCATGACGGATCCTTAGTCCGGATAACCTTGTGGGTGGCGAGACTGCCAGTGCCAGGTATCCTGTGCCATTTCATCCAGCGTGCGGGTAACACGCCAGTTAAGCTCTTTATCGGCTTTGGTTGCATCAGCCCAGTATGCCGGGAGGTCTCCTTCGCGGCGGGGGGCGAAGTGATAGTTGACCGGCTTACCGCAGGCTTTGCTGAAGGCGTTAACCACATCCAGCACGCTGCTGCCAATACCGGCGCCGAGGTTGTAAATATGCACGCCCGGTTTGTCGGCCAACTGCTGCATTGCTGCCACGTGGCCGTCGGCCAGATCCATAACGTGGATGTAATCACGCACGCCGGTGCCATCTTCAGTTGGATAGTCATTGCCGAACACCGCCAGCGACTCGCGGCGGCCCACCGCCACCTGTGCGATATACGGCATCAGGTTATTTGGAATACCCTGCGGATCTTCACCCATATCGCCTGACGGATGGGCGCCGACCGGGTTGAAGTAGCGCAGCAGGGCGATGCTCCACTCCGGTTGTGCTTTTTGCAGGTCGGTCAGGATCTGTTCCACCATCAGTTTGCTTTTGCCGTACGGGCTTTGTGGCGTACCGGTGGGGAAGCTTTCAACGTAAGGAATTTTGGGCTGATCGCCGTAGACGGTGGCGGATGAGCTAAAGATGAAGTTTTTGACGTTCGCCGCGCGCATGGCGGAGATAAGACGCAGGGTACCGTTGACGTTGTTGTCGTAATACTCAAGCGGCTTCGCGACCGACTCACCGACCGCTTTCAGGCCAGCGAAGTGGATCACCGTTTCAATGGCGTGGTCGTGGAGGATCTCGGTCATCAACGCTTCATTGCGGATGTCACCTTCGACGAAAGTCGGCTGTTTTCCGCCAAGACGTTCAATCACAGGCAGCACGCTGCGCTTACTATTGCACAGGTTGTCGAGGATGATGACATCATGACCGTTTTGCAGCAGTTGCACACAGGTATGACTTCCTATGTAACCGCTACCACCTGTTACCAGAACTCGCATATTTCGCTCCATTAGGCTTATGGTATGTAATAACCATAGCATAACAGAGACGTGAAAAGTGTGACATGGGATAAATTAGTGGAATCGTTTACACTGTTTTTCAAACCCGCTTTTTTTTGATCCACTCGCATTGTAGATCAAAGAGATAAAGAAGTATCACTGCAGGTTATCTGAAAAGCGGAGGGCGGCGCCCTCCGGAAGTTAATCGATTTTGCTCAGCAGGTAGCGATAGTGCTCACCGTCCGGGATAAACTCCAGACGGTGCGTGATGCAGGCCGGTGCGTCTTCAGCATGATGTGAGACAAACAGTAACTGGGTCTCACCTTCGCCAATCAGCACATCCACAAAGCGACGGATCAGCTGGCGGTTCAGCGGATCCAGCCCCTGAAGCGGCTCATCGAGGATCAGCAGGGTCGGGTGTTTCACCAGCGCCCGGACGATCAATGCCAGACGCTGCTGCCCCCAGGACAGACTGTGAAACGGCGCGTCAGCGACCCGGTTGTCCATCCCCAGAATATCCAGCCACTGCTGGGCCAGCTTGTGCTGTTTGTCCGATACCGCCTGATAAATACCGATGGAATCAAAGTACCCGGAGAGGATCACATTGCGTACGGTGGTGCTGACCCGGTAATCCAGATGCAGGCTGCTGCTGACATAGCCGATATGCTTTTTGATATCCCAGATGGTTTCACCGCTTCCGCGACGGCGGCCAAACAGGGTCAGATCGTTACTGTAGCCCTGCGGGTGATCGCCGGTGATCAGACTCAGCAGCGTCGATTTCCCCGCGCCGTTGGGACCGACAATCTGCCAGTGTTCGCCCGGATTAACCGTCCAGCTGAGATGATTCAGGATCGGACGATCGTCATAAGAGACCACCCCGTCACGCAGCACAATCCGCGGCTGATTGGGATCTAAAGCGAGACGTACCGAAGGGGCATCGGGTTCGGGCAGGGTAATGCCGTCGAGCTTTTCGCTGTGCGCCAGTTGGGCAATCAACGCCTGCTTCAGCAGTACCGATTTTTCGCCGGTTTCGGTAAGGCTGCAGTCCGCCAGCACCCCGGCGTTCTGCACAAAATCCGGGATTTCATCAAAACGGTTAAGCACCAGCACAAGGGTGTAGCCCTGCTGGTTAAGCGAGGCCAGCAGGTCCGCCAGCTGGGCGCGGGACTGCACGTCCAGACCGTCGAACGGCTCATCCAGGATTAACAGCTCAGGTTCACTCATCAGCGCCTGGCAGAGCAGCGTTTTACGCGTCTCGCCGGTAGAAAGGTATTTGAAGCGGCGGTTGAGAAGGGCGGTGATGCCAAACTGCTCCGCCAGCTGCTGACAACGGGCAGGATTGTTGACTTCATCCTGAATAATTTCTGCCGTTGTGCGGCCCGTGTCTTCTTCGCCCGGGCTGAGGAGGTCCGTGTTGTTACGCTGCCATTCATCGCTCACCAGCTTCTGCAACTGTTCAAACGACAGGCGCGTCGTACGCGTAAAATGGCTCTGGCGTTCACCTTTAAGCAAGGTGAGCTCTCCGGCCAGCGCCCGGGCCAGCGCGGACTTGCCGCTTCCGTTGGTGCCCACAAATGCCCAGCTTTCACCCGCATGGAGTGTTAAATCTGGCAGCGTCAGCGTTCGGGTATCGCCAAGACGAAACGTACCTTGCGAAATATGCAATGATGACATGATTTATCCCATTTTTTGCAGCATCAGATGTCAGGGATACTCACTGTCGACACGCTTGTCAATCCGCTCAGCACAATGTGGCGATAATTACCCGGTCTGCGTTGAAATATGCGGTGACTACAGCACCTTCTTCTAATTCGTGCGCCTCGCTCAGGGCAACCGTCGCGCACAGCACCTGGCCGTCCGGCAGGGTCATCAGGACCTCACACTGCGCTTCACCACGTTCAATGTGCTGGATGGTGCCCTGCAGCTGGTTGTCTGCCGCTTTGGCGCGTTCGGCATCGCGCGTCACTGCGACCCACGGCGCTTTCAGCAACACCAGCACCTCCTTGCCTTCATCCAGCCCCAGACGCTCTCCGCTTTGGGCGGTAATCGCGGCTTTCAGGCGGGTGGTGCCGTCGGCAAGCAGGATCTCGATATGTTGCTGGACCTGCCCGTTATCGCGTGCGGTGACCGTGCCAAACCACTGGTTGCGGGCGCTGGTCTGGAGTGAGAAGCGAGAAATGGCGGCTAACAGGCTGTCCAGCGGGAGGTTATCATCGTCACTTAGCACATCGAACGCTTTCTGCTGGATCTGGGCCAGCAGGTCATAAAGCTGAATCAGACGCTGGCCGTAGCGGGTCAGCACGGCGCCACCGCCCCCTTTGCCGCCCGTGGCTCGCTCAACCAGCATCTGCTCGCTCAGGGTATTCATGTCATTGATCGCGTCCCAGGCGCTTTTATAACTAATGCCCGCGTTCTTTGCCCCCTGGCTTATTGAACCCGTTTGTTCTATTTGTTTAAGCAGGGCGATACGTCGCGGATCGGCGAAAAGCTTCTGCTGAAGTCGTAGGGTAAGGAGAATTTCAGCCTGCATAACGGAGTGTCCTGACAAAAGGGCTATTGTGAACCAAATGGCACAGGGCGCAAAGGGGACCGCACAAAAGGGGATGTTTTTCTTACTTTTCAGGGTAGAATAAGCCGTCCACAATATCTGGAGAAAACCATGTTAGAGTTGTTGAAAAGTCTGGTATTCGCCGTGATCATGGTACCAGTAGTGATGGCCATCATCCTCGGTGCCATCTACGGCCTGGGTGAAGTGTTCAACGTCTTTTCGAACATTGGTCACAGAGACCGCGCTAAAAAGCAGCACTGATTCCCCACAAAACGCCCGGCTTGCCCGGGCGTTTTGCTCTCAAGTATTTTTCGTCATCGCCGATATGATTTAAAGCATCCGGTAATTGTACCTCTTGATCGGTACGATTTAACGCTGGGATATCTCCGGCGTTGTCGTTATATTATTGCGTATATAACGAAACTCACAGGAGCTACAGATGGCACGTACAGGGTTACGCTTTTTCGCAGGGGCAACGCTGGCACTTTCGCTAACCGGACACGCGCTGGCCGACGAAGGTAAAATTACGGTTTTTGCGGCGGCGTCGCTGACGAATGCGATGCAGGATATTGCTGCTGCGTATAAAAAAGAGAAGAACATCGACGTCGTCTCCTCTTTTGCGTCTTCTTCTACACTGGCGCGCCAGATTGAAGCGGGGGCACCGGCCGATCTGTTCATCTCTGCCGATCAGAAATGGATGGATTACGCCGTTGATAAGAAAGCCGTGGATACCACAACCCGCGAAACGCTGCTGGGGAATAGCCTTGTCGTGGTCGCGCCAAAAGCCAGTCCGCAGGGTGACATCACCATCAACAAAGAGACTCACTGGACGCGTCTTCTGAACGGTGGCCGGCTGGCAGTGGGCGATCCGGACCATGTACCGGCTGGGATTTACGCGAAAGAGGCCCTGCAGAAACTGGGCGCGTGGCAGACACTGTCTTCAGATTTGGCGCCGGCGGAAGACGTACGCGGTGCGCTGGCGCTGGTGGAACGCAATGAGGCTCCGCTGGGCATTGTCTACGGCTCGGATGCCGTTGCCAGCAAGGGGGTCAAAGTGGTTGGCACGTTCCCGGAAGACGCCCACAAGAAAGTGGAATATCCTGTTGCGATTGTTGATGGACATAAAAATGCGACCGTGACGGCCTTCCAGGCGTACCTGAAGGGGCCGGAAGCGTCCGCAATCTTTAAACGTTATGGATTTACGACTCACGAATGATATTGACCGATCCTGAATGGCAGGCTGTACTGCTGAGCCTGAAAGTCTCTTCCCTGGCGGTTGCGCTAAGTTTGCCCTTTGGGATCTTCTTTGCCTGGTTGCTGGTGCGCTGTAAGTTTCCCGGCAAAGCGCTACTTGACAGCGTTCTCCATCTTCCGCTGGTGTTGCCGCCCGTCGTGGTGGGATATCTGCTGCTGGTGTCCATGGGCCGACGCGGGTTTATCGGCCAATGGCTGTACGACTGGTTCGGGCTGACCTTTGCCTTTAGCTGGCGCGGTGCGGTGCTGGCCGCGGCGGTGATGTCATTTCCGCTGATGGTGAGGGCTATCCGCCTGGCGCTGGAAGGGGTGGATATCAAACTGGAACAGGCCGCCCGCACGCTGGGGGCCGGGCGCTGGCGCGTCTTTTTCACCATTACGCTACCGCTCACGCTGCCGGGCATTATTGTCGGTACGGTACTGGCCTTTGCCCGTTCGCTGGGTGAATTCGGTGCCACCATTACCTTTGTTTCGAACATCCCCGGTGAAACGCGGACGATCCCTTCGGCCATGTATACGCTGATACAGACGCCGGGTGGCGAAGGTGCTGCGGCGCGTCTGTGTGTTATCTCAATTGTGCTGGCGCTGATATCGCTGCTGGTCTCTGAATGGCTGGCGCGACTCAGCCGCGAGCGGATGGGGAAATAGTTATGCTGGAACTTCATTTCACCCAGACGCTGGGAAACCACACCCTTACACTGGACGAGACGCTGCCTGCCACCGGCATCACCGCCATCTTTGGGGTCTCCGGCGCCGGGAAAACCTCGCTCATTAATGCGATCGGTGGCCTGACACGTCCTCAGGCAGGGCGCATTGTGCTGAATAATCGCGTCCTGAATGACGTTGAAAACAAGATTTACCTGACGCCGGATAAACGGCGTATTGGCTATGTGTTTCAGGATGCGCGGTTATTCCCGCACTACAGCGTGCGCGGGAATCTGCGTTATGGCATGGCCAAAAGCATGGCCGCGCAGTTTGACAAGCTGGTGGCGCTGCTGGGCATTGAGCCACTGCTTGACCGGTTGCCTTCCTCGCTCTCCGGCGGTGAGAAACAGCGAGTGGCGATAGGGCGCGCGTTGCTCACCGCCCCCGAACTCCTGCTGCTTGATGAGCCGCTGGCCTCGCTGGATATTCCGCGTAAACGTGAACTCCTGCCGTATCTCCAGCGCCTGGCGCGTGAAATCAAGATCCCGATGCTGTACGTCAGCCACTCCCTGGATGAAATTCTGCATCTGGCGGATAACGTACTGGTACTTGAAAACGGCAGCGTAAAGGCGTTTGGCAATCTTGAAGAGGTCTGGGGCAGTAGCGTCATGCACCCGTGGCTGCCCCGGGAGCAGCAGAGCAGTATCCTGAAGGTGAGCGTGCTGGAGCACCACCCGCATTACGCGATGACCGCCCTGGCGTTGGGCGACCAGCACCTGTGGGTGAATAAAATCGACAAGCCCCTGCAGTCGGCGCTGCGTATTCGTATTCAGGCGTCGGATGTCTCTCTGGTTTTACAGCCTCCGCTGCAGACCAGTATCCGAAATATCCTGCGCGCGAAGGTCGCCGAGTGTTTTGATGATAACGGTCAGGTAGAGGTGCAGCTTGAGGTGGGGAGCAGGACGCTTTGGGCACGGATCAGCCCGTGGGCCAGGGATGAGTTAGGGATCAAACCTGGCCTGTGGCTTTACGCGCAAATCAAGAGCGTCTCCATTACCACCTGATTACAGCAGGTGGGTATAAATATACTGCGCGATGCTGTCGGTGGTGTTATCGCCAATCACCACGTTAGCGCGCGCTTTCACCGCGTCATCGGCATTGCCCATTGCCACGCCCGTTCCGGCGGCTTCCAGCATGCTGATGTCGTTGTAGTTATCGCCAAAGGCGATCACATCCTGCATTGACCACCCCTGAGACTCCACGAACTGCGTCAGGCGTTTACCTTTGCTGTTGCCTTTACGGGCAATATCCACCTGGTCATGCCAGGACCATTCGCACTCCAGACCCAGCGCCTGTTCAACGTGTTTCGCGAAGGTATTCAGTTTGGTGGTATCTTCATCGGTCAACGCGAATTTCCAGATAGCCTCAACATCCTGAGCCGCCTGGCGCAGGGAAGAGACCTGGGTAAAGACCGGACGCTGCGCTTCTGGCAGAGACTGAGCCCAGTTGGTGGTGCGGATAACGTGGCCGGTCGGGCGCTCATAGACCATCGCATTATCGACATACATCAGGCCGTGGATCGCATGTTCATCCAGCAGATCAATTAACTGCAATGCCTGGGGAACCGGCAGCGGGTCGGATTCTAAAACCTTTTTTGCTTGATAATCATACAAGTGTGTTATGCTTATACAAACAGAAATTAAAAGGTTTAACATGAAAAAAGTATTTGTGTATCATCGTGTTAGCTCGGATCAGCAGCTCGATGGGTTAGGAATCGCACGCCAAGCAGAACTATTAGAAGGCTACTTAGAGCGTACTGGCATTTGTGCGGACATGGATGATCCAGCCCCAGTAGTACTATCGGATCAAGGTGTCTCAGCCTTTAAGGGTTTAAACATCTCTGAGGGTGAGTTAGGGGCATGGATGGAACAAGTACGTTATGGTATGTGGGATAGTTCTATATTGGTAGTGGAATCTATAGACCGCTTTAGCCGCCAGAACCCGTTTGATGTGATGGGTTACATCAATGCTCTAATGGCACATAACGTAGCTATTCATGATGTAATGGCTAACATAGTTATCAGCCGTAGTAATTCTAAAGATCTACCTTTTGTAATGATGAATGCTCAACGGGCATATGATGAATCTAAGTATAAAAGTGATCGTATTCGTAAAGGGTGGGCGAAGAAACGCGAACAAGCATTCAACAAAGGTACTATAGTAACTAATAAACGTCCTCAATGGATCGAAGTAGAAAATGATAAGTATGTGCTTAATCATAAAGCGGCAGTAGTTAAAGAGATATTTGCTCTTTATCAAACTGGCATGGGATGCCCCACGATTGCTAAACAACTTCAGACGAAAGAAGGTGAGCAATATAAATTTAATCGTCCGTGGACTGGTGAGCTTGTACATAAAATTCTTACTAATCGCCGCGTAACTGGTAAGATTTTCATTTCTGAAATCATCCGTAATCATGATGATATTGATAATCCAGTAACTCAGAAAAAGTACGATATGGACGTGTACCCTGTAGTAATTAGTGAAGATGAATTTGAATTAGTACAGGAATTGCTAAAATCTCGTCGTCCTAATGCTGGTCGTATTACTGTGAAGAAAGAAGGGCAGGAAGAAGTACTGATTAAAAGTAATTTGTTTAGTGGTATCGCACGTTGTACAGAATGCGGCGGGTCAATGTATCATAATGTGGTTCGTGCTAAACGTACACCAAAGAAAGGCGATCCGAAAATCGAGGAATATAGATACATTCGTTGCCTCAACGAACGTGATGGACTTTGCGAAAATAAAGCTATGACCTATGAAACAGTAGAGCGTTTTGTAGTAGAGCATTTATTAGGCATGGATCTAAACACTGTGATTAAAGAACAAGAATTCAATCCTGAAATTGAAGTGATACGTATTCAAATTGATCAAGTTAAGGATCAGATCACTAACTATGAAAATGGTATTGAACGGCGTAAAAATGCTGGTAAAGCTGTCTCTTTTGAAATGCGGGAAGAATTGGATGATGCCAAGTTAGAGTTAGAAAAATTATTAGCACGTCAGGCTTCATTAGCTACAGTACAAGTAGATGTACCAGTACTACAGGATGTTAATGTTGCTGAATTATATAATGTGAATAACGTCGACATACGCACACGTTATGAGAATGAACTTAACAAGATTGTTTCTAATATTAGTCTAAAGCGTAACGGCAATTTTTACACAATTGACATTATCTACAAGCAGAACGAGCTGAAAAGGCATGTCCTTTTTATAGAGAATAAGAAGAAAGAACAAAAGTTAATCAGTGAGGTGATCATTGAAAATGTTGATGGTACTAAATTCTATTACACACCATCTTTCGTAATTAGTGTTAAAGATGGTGAGATCCGTTTTCAGCAGACTAAAGAAGATCTTACAATCATTGATTACTCGCTATTGCTGAACTATATAGATGCTGTAGATCGATGTGATGCCGTAGGTGTTTGGATGCGAAACAATATGAGTTTCTTATTCACTAAGTAACGAGTATCCTAAACATAAAACGAAAGAAACCTCTTAATTAACTGGTAACGTCAGCAGAGCCATCAAAAATGCTATTTTAGAATCTTGCTTCAGCCGTGAAGATTTTTTGAAAAACACAAAGTTGAGTAATGATAGTATTTCTCTTTTAAAAATGTAACTAACAATCGTTACATGTATTTTTGTGATAAATCTAACGTTACTTCCAAAGTACATAGCGATGTACTTGAAAGTAGTCTATAGTTAAATTGACAATAATAATAAAGTAGTATCAGTTGAGTAGTTAGCAGTACTTTGATGATAGTTATCATGGGACGTAAGCGAAATACGATACATTTTTTTGCCCTGCTAGTATTTGATGGTATTAGCAGGGTGTTTTTATGTTTGAAGAACAATAGTAAAGCTAACTATCATTAACGTTGAATAGTAAAAGCTATCATAAATCGAAACGCAGACTATCTAACTTTCTGAGAACTATCTGATTATTTTAAAAACAAGATTTATACGTTTTAAAATTAATTTTGGCCTCGTGTACGCTCGTATACGAGGCTTTTTCGTATATGGCAATGCGTTGGTGTGGTTTTGTAATAGAGCCTCTCAAAACGCGTTACAGCGAAGATTTGCGTTAAGTGATTTGTGAGGGTGACTGATATTAGGCGATGTGAGATTTTTCTTGGTGAAAAAACCTTCTATTTGATATAATACAAAAGCCAAAATTCCTGTTGGTGAATGGTAGTACTGAAATAAGGTTGCCGCCTCTACCGTTTGTCGACGGTTAAAGGTACATTACCTTCTTATAGCCCCTGAAAAGATTCAGGGGCTATAAGTATTGAAATGTTCTAACCTGGTATGTTCATATCAGTACTTCTATTACAATAACTCACATGATTACGCCTCTTTATATAAATAAATGTATACAATACAGGAGGCGTATACATGCTAAAACTTTTAATTGAATTCTTACTATTCCCAATCTACACAATACTAGTATTGATGTTTATGATTCTCACAGTACTAGCACTTCCAATAAAGATACGATTTGTAGAACGTCACGTAAGACAATACATAAATAAAAGTACTAATGTATTACGCAAGAAAAAAACCTAAGAATTTTGGATCGGGTGATTTTTTCACGGTATAATGTAGGTATCTACAACATATTTGGGACAGACGCAAAAAATGTCCTATAATATAGATATGGCTTTTTGAATGATCGAAAATGTTCACCTAGCCGAACTGCGAAGTATAATTCAATTCTCCAGCCATCAGAGACTAAATAGATGGTAACATTATAATTCTCCTATATTGCTAAAGTATAGCCCCCTAAAAAGGGCTATCTTTTTTGCTTGGGATAAATAACGTATACGTATACAAATTACATGAGTTAATTAAATGAATAATAATAAATCTAAGGATAGAAAAGATAACGTAATAACCGCACGTTTATCTAATTCACAGGTTGAGGTACTAAAGAAATTGATTGATGAAGGTAAGGTATCAAAAGGTACTCTATCTTCTGCTGTAGGTTACTTAATTGATCAGTACATTGTACTAAACAGTAAGTAATTAATTGGTTGTCTACTAACCACACAATAAGTAGAAACGCGATTACAGGAAGTAACGCGGGTAATATGGAAGTTATATATGAAAATATGGAAAGAAACGAAATATGAATATTATGTAGTAAGTAATGAAGGTGATGTATTCAATACTAAGACAGAAACACTACTAAAGCTAACCCCTTCAAAATCTAATGGGTACTACAAAGTAACACTATCTGTCAAAGGTGGTGATAGTAGAACTGTAGAAGTTCATCGACTAATCGCAGAAACTTTTATTGAACGTGATGAATCATTGAAATTAGTTGTTGATCATATTGATGGTAATCCTCTAAACAATCACGTGGATAACCTACAATGGATTACACAAAAAGAGAATATGGCTAAAGCGAAAAATAAACGTAGCTGGAATAGATTCACCGAAGAAGAGAAAGCACAAATCATTGATGCGTGGAATACTGGAAAGTACTCATACATTGGGATTACATCTCACTTCAATCAACTATGGAACCGTAATACTACACGACATAGTTACACAAGAATTATCAAAAAAGCATAATAACTTAGGGGCTATCATGTAGGAGTGACAGCCCCATATTAAAGGGGAATTATAATGGCAAGAAAAGAAACAATACACAATAATCAAATGATCCAGAATGAACTACGTTTCATTTGCTTTAATTCACTATCTAGTGAAGCAAAAGAAGTAATGCGTGGAATAATCCAGGAAAGTACTTTTCTAGGTAAACACCGTGTACCGGAAGAAGATGTATTTGCGATAGTAAAGAATGCTCCTGAATTCAGTGAAGTGATGGTATTTGAACATCTAAAATTATTCAGGCAGAATAAAAATCAAAAATATCCAGATAGTAAATCATCGCGTGAAAAGTACAAACGCATAGCAACGCTAGTATCACAGGCGTTTGAAGTACTAGTAAAGGAAGTGACCTGCCCCCACGATTAGATACAACACTCAGTTAGTAACGTCGGAATCTTCATTCTCAGAATGACCCTTTCTCCAGCCCGCTGCAAATTCAGA